>JAKJBL010000160.1 GCA_022707005.1 Bacillota bacterium
AACAATTCCTACAATTGAGCTTATCCAATACAGCCAATTGAATAAATCATCGCAGAAAGGATTTTTAACATCGCAAACTCCGCTAAAATCCTTTATAGAAAAAGCCGTCAAAGCCGCTATAGGCACTAATAACAGAACAAAAAACTCTCTAAAATTAGGAACAACATTTCTCGCAACCTGCAAAATCAGCAAATAGCTGAGCGGCGGAGTAAGTATCCAAAGGAACCATTGGAAAAGCTTAATATATTCAAAATATTCATGGATTCTTAAAGAAAACTGAGCAAGGAACGAAAGACCCAAAACCAAGAAATAACCCAAAACCAGCATAGTGCTGCGCCAGTTTTGAATACGCAAAAGCACATAAACAAGTATCCACACGCACTGAACCAGCCCCGTAAGGGCAAGCCACTCAAGAAGAGTAAAACTTATGTTCGCGTATATACCCATATCACTTTTTTTCTTTTTGCCTTATAAAACTTTCAACCTTTTCTTTAACTTCTCCAGTATCCCCGCGCATACGCACCAGCTGGTTAACGTAGTCTTCGCTAAGACCGAATTCCTCTATAAGATATAACCTCATAAAGTTTATTTCCGCCGGGTCTATATTTTTTTCACTAACAAGAAGGTTTTCCATCAATTTCCTTGACGCTTCCTTCTCTCCGCGGTTATTCAAGATAAACGCCGGCATCTGCCTTGCCCACTGCGGCATTCCCAAATTATACTCATTATTCATTCTCTGGAGCTTATAAGCATATTTCAGAGCCAAATCCATATCGCCCATTTTGTGCTGAGCTAGGTACGCGGCATGAGCAAGCCATCTCCATTTTTGACCTACAGGCATCTGTCCTATTTTACTCAAATACTTAACCACCTCTGCTGCATTTTCAGGAATTGAACTTCCTCCGAAATAATGCGCCGCCAGCATAGGAATATGGTCTGATATAGGATCAAGACTATCAAGCAGGAAAAACCACTTGCCCAATTCCTTGTAGTTATAATCTTTCAGAGGAGTTTTATTAATACCCATATCACCAAAGTTTTGCAGGATAAGAGCAAGGAATCTAAAAGAAAACTCCTTATCCCCTAACGTCATAGCCTCTGCCCCGACTGAGCTCGGAACAGGAGGAACCCCAGGCCATTTAGGAAACATCCTATTACTGACAGTCCAGAAAAGCGCTGTAAATCCTAATAAGAACAGCAAAACTATTTTAGTGTTATATAGTTTTTGTTCGTAAATTATCAAAATTCTCTCCTATAGAAATCGTAAGCCGCTGCAGCCAGCAATAACCCAACAAACAAAACCGTTTGCAAAATTATAAAACCGGAAAGCCCTATATTTTGAACAAACCCGACAACATAATCACTAGTGTTTGTAAGGAAAGTTATTCCG
>JAKJBL010000161.1 GCA_022707005.1 Bacillota bacterium
GGCTCTATGTCAATAGTTGGGGTAGAGCTGCAGACCAAGAACAACGGGGAGCTGATTGCGAAAGAGCAATCAGCTCCCTTTAAGTATTAACGGTGGCAAGGATACGGGCGCGAAAGTTGCGGAAATTGCGATAACCGTAAGCAACACGCTTAATAACTTTAATGGTGTTGTTAACGCCTTCAGTAAAGCCATTGGAATAAGGGCAATCAAAAGCGTTGAGGATATAAGGTTCCCAGTTTTGCAGCATAGTAAGGCAGGCGTCGAATTCAGGGAGTTCGGCAACGAAGGCATGCAAGCGGAATTCACGCAGACGCTGCTTGGCCTGCACAGAATTCTCAGAGGCCATGAATTTGTAGAAGATTTCCTTGAGCAAATAAGCTTCGCGCAGGTCGCGGGAAAACAGCAGCATGCGCTCAACGGCAGCTTTGTTCTCTGCGGACAGCTTGTCCATGTGTGAAAGGAGAAGTTTCCTGCTGCGTTTAAAGTAGATACGCTCTTCCCGTAGCAACTTTGCCTGCATGCGCTTTCTTACATTCTCCAGCGCCCAGGTGCAATAACGTACGACATGAAAGCGATCTATCACCACTGTTGCCTCAGGCAAGAGCTGTTTGGCTATACGCAAATATTCTTTATTCATATCCATCACTATATATTTCACCTGCTTCCGGTTAGGGAACCCATACAAATAGTCGTAAATCTGTGAGGAATAGCGGGTGGGCAGGATGTCGAGTATGCGTTTATCTGCAGGTGCTGTGAGAATGCATTGGAACTTGCCGTACTCAGTATTACCTTTGAACTCATCTATGGAAAGAACCTTAGGCAGCAGCTGCGGCTTACCGTAATCGGCCAGAGTGAGCCAGCGGCCAACGGTGGATTCCGATACGCCAAGCGATTGTGCGATTTCTTTGCGTGATTGTTTGTTGCCGAACAGACCAACGCACTGTATCGCCAGCCGGTTCGTAATTCTGTGCCATTTGGGAACAAGGTAATTGCTTTCGCAGAACCGTTTGCCGCAGCAAGCACAGCGGTAGCGGCGTTTTCGGTACATCCATATAACATATTTGCCTTGTATTGGGCAATCTTTCACCAGCTGCATTCGGTAGTCGTGTACCTGTTCTGTTACTGCCCCGCATGAGGGGCAGTAACAGGCACGCCGCTTCATCCGAACATGCAAAACAATCCTATTCGCTGAATGCTCCACATTTTCAAATTCAAGGTGTTCCGCATCCAGCAATTTTGCGATACAATCATTTGGAAGCATAACTCTCTCCTTCTCTTGTAGGTTTCGTTTCTCAAACCTTAGTCTACAAGATTTCGAAGCGTTATGCTTCTCTATTTTTCTCCCTTACCCCAATCTTTAGTGTAGAGCCA
>JAKJBL010000162.1 GCA_022707005.1 Bacillota bacterium
ATTTGGCGGCGTTGAAAACCTAAAGGGTAAAAAAATCGCGATGACCTGGGCGTATTCGCCCTCCTACGGCAAACCGCTTTCTGTGCCTCAGGGCATAATCGGGCTTATGACGCGCATGGGCATGGATGTAACGCTTGCCCACCCTAAGGGCTATGAAGTAATGGATGAAGTTATAAATGTCGCAAAAGCAAATGCAGAAAAATTCGGCGGCAAGTTCGAGCTTACAAACTCTATGGCAGAGGCTTTTGACGGCAGCCATGTTGTTTATCCCAAGAGGCATAAAAAGGCTTGAACAGGAACTGCTAAAAGAAAACGCGAAGCATAAGGATTGGGAATGCACAGAAGAGCTTATGGCTCTGACAAAAGGCGGCAAGGGGCTCTATCTCCACTGCCTGCCTGCTGATATTTCAGGGGTAAGCTGCAAAGAGGGCGAAGTTGAGGCTTCAGTCTTTGACCGTTTCAGGAACCCGCTTTATAAGCAGGCGTCTTATAAGCCCTACATTATTGCGGCGATGATTTTCTTAGCAAAATCACTCGACCCTGCAAATACGCTTTTGCAGCTTGAGCAAAGAGCGAAGCTGCGCCACAACGCTTAAGGCGGCGTTGCGTTTTACGCAAAAACCAGTTAAAATAATACCGAGCCAAGAAGGGACTGCCCAATGGGTGAGTCCCTTTGCTTAAGCAAACAGAACAGGAGTCAAGGTGAAGAAGGAACATAAAGGAATGCTATATATGCTTTCATGCGGCATTATGTGGAGCATATCCGGGCTTTTTATAAAGCTTTCCCCATGGAACGCGCTTGTTATAGCAGGGGTTCGCAGCGCGCTTGCAGCGCTTGTGCTTCTTGCGTACATGCGCTTTAAAAAGATGCGCCTTATAATAAACCGCAGGACGCTTTATATAAGCGTGATTATGCTCCTTGTGTTTTTGTGCTTTTTGCCCGCAAACAAGCTTGCCTCACCTGCAAACGCAATTACGCTCCAGTACACAGCGCCTGTATATGTGCTGCTTTTCAGCGCGCTTTTTTATAAGCAGCGCATTAAGGGGGGCGACCTGCTCGCAGTGCTTATAACAATAGCAGGAATTGCAGTTTTCTTTTTGGATAAACTCGGGACTGGCTCGCTCCTTGGGAACATTCTCGGGCTTGCCTCAGGCGTTTTCCTTGGCGCCATGTATTTGCTTGTTGGCGATATAAGCGAAGAAACGCGCATAAGCGGGATTTTTATAGCGCAGATATTGACTGCGCTCGTAGGCATTCCTCTTGCGTTTTTTTATGAAACGCCGCTCAATGAGGTTGCGATTGTGAGCATACTCATACTCGGCTTTGTTCAGCTTGGCATTCCGTATATACTATTCAGCCTTGCAAACA
>JAKJBL010000163.1 GCA_022707005.1 Bacillota bacterium
CGGCAGGCCTGAAGTCTAACACATTAGTTAGAGCAATGCGCAATGTGTTGTCACTGTATATGCCTGTGCCGAATGTATTAACATTTACAGCTATAGGGTGCGCTCTTCCGATTGCGTACGCTATGCTTACCTCAGCACGTGCAGCTAAACTAGCGGCTACTAAATTAAGTGCTCCATACCTTGCCATATACGCACCTGAGCGGTCTACCTTTGTAGCATCCTTGCCTGAGAACGCACCCCCGCCATGGGAAGCTAAGCCGCCATAAGTGTCTACCCCAAGCTTACGGCCTGTTAAGCCTGTATCTGCGTCAGGCCCTCCAAGTACGAACCTGCCTGAAGGGTTAATTAAGATTTGGGTTTCTTTTGTTATAGGGACAGCGTACTGCAAGCATACAGGCCGGATAACTAAGAACTCTATATCATCCTCAAATTCGACCTTGTTTATATCCTCTTCATGCTGAGCAGAGACGACTATTGTATGAATGCGTGAAGGCAAGCTATCACAGTACTGCAGAGTAACGAGCGCTTTCCCGTCAGGTTTAAGCCCCTTGATCTTATTTGTTTTCCTGCATTCTTCAAGCGTCTTAGTTATATCAAGCGCTATTGCATACGCAGTAGGCAGGTATTTATGGTTCTCGTTTGTAGCATAGCCATATACTATTCCCTGGTCGCCTGCACCTAGAGCATCTAACCTTGATTTGCTGCCATTCCTTGCTTCTAAAGCGTTGTTTACTCCATTTCTTATATCAGAGCTTTGTTCTCGTAGGAGCAGGGTTACATTAAAGGCGTCAGGGTCATACCCTACATCTTTTAAAACGTCTTTAACTATTAAGGCATAGTCAACCTTAGCTTTGCATGTTATCTCGCCTGCAAGTATAACATTCCCTGCTGTAATAAGGACCTCGCATGCAACACGCGAGTACTCGTCCTGTTTTAGGCACTCATCTAAAATGCTGTCTGCAATTAAGTCAGAGAGCTTATCCGGATGTCCGCTTGTAACGCTCTCAGCGCTTAAATAGCTTATACCGCTCATATATACCAACTTTCCTTAGTTCTTTTGCCGTGAACCGAGCAGCTGCTCCATTACATCATCCTGGGGGTTGCCCACAAATGCAGTAGTGCAGTTCTGTTTAACTATATCAAAGATTTCATACCATAAAAGGTTCGCCTGCTTTTGGAACGACTGGCTCATCTGCACAAAGGGGCTTGTAATTGCGCCGCCTGTTGTGGGGTGCTTGCCTAAGAGCCCGTATGTGCTTATTGCTTCCTCGCATTGTATAAACCTTGTAAACGCCTGAGAGTATGCTTCAACAAGCCGCGGGTTAACAAGCTTCTCACAGCCGCGCATCTTAAGCCAC
>JAKJBL010000164.1 GCA_022707005.1 Bacillota bacterium
GTACAGAGCCGCTTGTAAGCCATGTTTTGTCAGCCCGATTAAGCCGCAATCCACTTGCCTGGAGCGAGCATGGTATACGGCAGATGGCGATGGTTCGTGTCTATGTAAAGAACGGAGGTGTTATTTGCGCGAGCGATGTTCGTGTATCCCGCAAAGAGACTGATTTAAAAAGCGATAGTGAAGCGTTTAAAAAAGGTTTCAGTAAATACCGGGCTTACGCTGATAAACAGATTGGTGCGTTCCTCAAAAATAAAATAGACTGGAGCATGTTTGAAAGATCAAACACTCGTATCGGCAAAATAGATGGCACGCGTATGCTGTTTAAAGCCTACAGTCGAGTGAATGATACAACCGCCTCTTCCTAAATCCCCAGAACAACTTGACACGGTCCTGCAAAGATGCGAATTTGCATAATTCTCGAGCTGTTGCTATACTAAGCTTTATAAGCATGCAAAACCGCATGTTTACGGCAAGATTAAGAGCCGAAACAATGTTTAGTATAGGCTTGACAAAGGAGAATAATGATGTTTGCATTGAATGCGCAAAACCGTGATATGGGCTTAAAACCAAAGCAGCTTAGAAGAAACGGAATAATCCCCGGCGTTCTATATGGGAAGAACATGGATGAGTCGTTGAGTATTCAGTTTTCTCAGGCAGAAACCGAACGCTTCTTAAAAACCAATTCAACAGGGAGCAAGGCTGAGCTTGTGCTTGGCGCCAAAAAATACCCTGCCTTGCTACGTGAAGTTGAATATAAACCTGCAACGAGCGAACTTATACATTTAAGCTTTCAAATGCTTTTGGCAGGAGAAATAGTTACGAGCACAGCAAGAATTATCCTTGTTAACAGAGATAAAATAGCAGGGCTTGTAAATCAGCCTCTTGCCGAAGTCTCATACAGGGCGCTGCCATCGCACCTAGTTGAAAAAATCGAACTTAACCTTGATAATATGAAAATAGGAGACGAAATAAGGGTAAGCGACCTTGAGTTTGCCAAGAATCCCAACATTGAGATTTTAAGCCCGCTTGATGCCCTGGTATTCTCAATTTCTGAGCTGCGCAAACTCGAAGTATCTGAACCTGAAGAAGCGGCAGAGCCGGAAGCCGAATAAGACCTTTTTTCGCAGACTCATAAAGCCAGCAGGCAGTTAAGGCTGCGTGATATTATGTCCCCCTGCTTGCGCAGCAGGGGGATTTAAGCTCCATCAAATATTAGCCCACTAACGCAGCGATTCAAAATTATCAGCTATTTACAGCCATGAAGCCATGGTTCTACTCCCGAAATCGTCGTAATCGGGGTATAATGGTTACGGTGATGAAGAATGGAAGCAAGAATAGAAGGG
>JAKJBL010000165.1:0-1084 GCA_022707005.1 Bacillota bacterium
GAAACCGGGACATCCACACGGTCTATTACATATTCGCGCCGCTCTTCATCGAAATAGCCATAACGCATGAAGCATGCTCCTTTTGTATACTCAGAATAAGTATACTAAATTCATGCCTTATGCGTAATGGCCTTTAAATGCTCATTCTTGCCTTTAGTTGCGTGCTTTTTAGGGTTTGCGGCTTTATGCCCTTCTGCAGTTAATGGTAAATTTCATTTAGGAGCGTTTTTAAAATATAATCACGCATGAAAATTCCCCTTTCACCTTTTCCAAACCTGTGCTATATTGTTAGCTGTATTAACTTTAAGGGGGAACTAATGAGCGAGGATAAAACAAGGCTTTTACTAAATCGCGTTTTAAAAGAAATGTATCCGCAGGTCATGCGGCTGCAGGAAAAAATGGTCTCGCTCTCTGCAGACGCGAACTTAAGCCGCACAGAAATGCACGCGCTTGAAATAATTCATGAACTGCCCGGAGCAACGCTTACTCAAATTGCTGAGGCGCTTGAAGTTACAAAGGCAACAGCAAGCGTTTCAGTAAACAGGCTTGTAAAAAAGGGCTATCTCGAAAAACATCAGCTGCCCTTTGATAAGCGCAAAAGCGAGCTTTCGCTTACGCCAAGCGGGGAGGAATGCTGCAAACATCCGGAGCTTTTACGCTCAATGTCCGCGCTCGTTGAATTTTTTGCAGCGCTTAACAAATCAGGCCTTTAACTGACATGGACAGGCAAAGAAGGCAAATATTCTTTCTTGACAACGAAGTTTTAGCATGATACCATCTTTACCGTCATAGTTAGTAATACTAACCATAAATAAATTCATGAAGCATAAGCGCATGAATTATTTTTTACAGCATAGTTAGTATACCTAACAGCAAAAGGCGGTGAGGTAAACAGGTGTTGGCTGAAGTTGAACTTGCGGGCATCTCAAGCTGTGTGCCTAAAAGGGTAGTAACAAATAAAGAGCTTGAAGCGCTTGTAGATACGAGCGACGAGTGGATTATAAAGCGCACGGGCATTCGCAGCCGGCATATTGCAGTAGAAGAAACTGCAAACAGCATGGCAGGCCTTGCAGCAGAAAAGGCG
>JAKJBL010000165.1:1094-1328 GCA_022707005.1 Bacillota bacterium
TTGCATGTACAGTTACGGGCGAAAACCTTACGCCGTCAATGGCAGGCTCTGTGCAAAAATCGCTTGGGATAAAAACCTGCGCTGCAATGGATGTTTCTGCAGGATGTACCGGCTTTATATACGGCCTTATAACTGCAGCCTCGCTTATGAATACGCTTAAAGCTGAGGCAGCGCTCGTAGTTGCAAGCGAAACTCTTTCAAGATATGCGGATTGGAGCGACAGAGCCACATGCG
>JAKJBL010000166.1 GCA_022707005.1 Bacillota bacterium
TATCGCCTTTGCTGGTTATGCAGTACAGCAGGGCGGCAGCACCACAGCGGTAGAAGCATGGGCAAAACTTCCCTAACAGGGGAGTTTGAAATATCACCTACCCCGAGCCGCTTCGGCGGCTCCGTAAAGGAAATCATCCATAATACATAAATTATTAAAGGAGGAAACGGACCATGAAAAAGAAGATACTTGCAATTTCGCTCACAGTTTCCCTTATTGCAATTGCGGCGCTTGGCGCAACTTTGGCATACTTTACGGATACTGAAAATGTGACCAACACATTTACAGTGGGTAATGTGAAGATTGAATTGACAGAGCCTAATTGGCTTTCTTCAGGCGCAACAGAAGGTGAGACAATTTATCCCGGAGAAGCACTAAAAAAAGACCCTACTGTTAAAAATGTAGGGGCAAACCCCTGCGTGGTGCGCCTACAGGTAACTATGCCTGAAGATTTTGAAGACCTCATCAGCATTGAAACAGATTACGTAACAAACAAGCTTGGGGAGAACTGGAAGAAATATACCGATGGTTACTATTACTACATGAAGCTTCTAGAAGTTGATGACGTAACCACCTCGCTATTCCAACAGGTTCGCTTTAGCACAACAATAGAAAATGCAGAAAACATTGAGGCTGCAAACGGTATAGTTGTTACAGCACAGGCTGTGCAGGCGCAGGGCATATACCCAAGTTACTCAACGTTTGCGGGAGGCAATATCACCGATACGCAGCTTGCGGACAAAGTGGTGCCTTTCTTCGCCGCCGCGTTCAGTTAATAAATTTACCTGATTCTATTACTGCTCCCGCCCGGGGCGCATGCCCGGCGCCCCGGCTATGATAATCACTTGAACCATCAAAGCCGCGTATGCGGACGAATAGGGGGATAATGAAATGAAATTATATTTTAGCCTTAAAAAAACAGTTGTGGCTGCGCTTTGTGCTCTGCTGTTCTTTAGCATAGCTACTTGTGCGCTTGCTGCGGATTCCAAAGCCACATACAAAGGGACCGCGCCCCTGTTCGTGTTCGCCCCTGACGATGGTTCACAAACCGGCCTGTTCAACAACCTGCAGGGGCTCATGCCCGGCGGCACGTATACGCAGCAAATCACTGTGGAAAACACATCAGGCACAAGGGCGGATATATATTTGCGCGGCGAGGCACAAACCCCGGAACCTTCGTCTGACCAGCAGGCACTAACAGGCTCTTCAAGCGGCCTTTTGGATAAAATCACATTCAAGCTTATGGATGGCAGCAATACTCTTGCAA
>JAKJBL010000167.1 GCA_022707005.1 Bacillota bacterium
CCGGCGTAAGCGTTGGCGGCGCGGTACCGGGCGGATACGGCGCGTTTTCAGGCACAAGCATTGCGGCTGCAATTACTGCAGGCGCAAGCGCAATTTTGCTCCAATGGGGTATTGTGCTTGGCAATGAGCCATATATGAACTCAGCGCGCGTGCGTGCGCTATTGATTTTGGGGTGCGATACAACTGCTGATTTACAACATCCGAATATGCAGTGGGGGTATGGCAGCCTGAACCTGTTCAACAGCCTTAGAATCCTTAAAGACCAAGACCAAAAGAGCTAAAATCAGCCATAAAATAAAAGGAGCTTAAGGCTCCGTTTTCAATATAGCAGAAAGAGGCAAGACCCTGCCCTGTTTATTCTTCAACCTCTGAATCTGCAGTATCTAAAGCAGGGTTTATATGCACCATGCAGTGCTTTACTTTTTTATATTCAGCCTCTATTGCGTCATGCACGCTATGCGCTATATCATGCGCTTCATCGAGCGTAGCTTCACTGTTTACGCTTATTTCTACATCAACATAAACCTTATCAGCAAAAAGCCTTGTTTTAATCTGGTCTACACCTATAACTCTGTCCTGCTTTAAAATGAGGCTTTTAAGAGCATTTATAAACGCATCGTCGCATGCTTTATCAGTCATCCCGTTTATTGCGTTTACAAAAATATCTTTAGCAGCTTTAAAAATAAACAGGCAGGTTATGACGCCTGCAATCGGGTCAAGCACAGTAAGCCCGAGACGCGCGCCGAGTATACCCGCAAAAGTGCCTATTGAGGAGAACGCGTCCGACCTGTGATGCCATGCGCTTGCCATGAGTATGCTTGAATCAACGCGTTTTGCTGCAGCCCTTATATACCAGTACATGCCTTCTTTAACTACAATCGTTACAATAGCTGCAATAAGCGCCAAAACGCCGGGAGCGCTTATTTTTGTGCGGGTTGAGTTTATTATTTTAACTATGCCCGACCACCCTATTGCAAGGCCTGTTAAAACAACGAGCACTGCTAAAATAATTGAGGCAACTGACTCATACCTGTCATGCCCATAAGGATGCTCCTTATCAGCCTCCTTGTTTGCAAGCTTTACGCCCGCAATTACAATGAGCGAGCTGAACACGTCTGAAAACGACTCTGCTGCATCTGAGAGCATTGCTGAGGATTTTGCATAAATGCCTGCAAAAAGCTTGAATGCGGAAAGTATAATGTTTGCAACAATGCATT
>JAKJBL010000168.1 GCA_022707005.1 Bacillota bacterium
CGCTTAGCCGCTTGGATCATACTATTGATTCCCTCACATATGGCGTTCGTCAGTCTTGTCGTAAATATGCTGAGTATCTCTTCAATATACTTTTTTAATGTTAAGGCCACCTTCTTCATTGGCTCCAACCGGCTTTTCCGAAGCCATATGTATAGAGCTTCGAACCTTTCTCTGGCTTCAAAAATATCTTTGCTTGAATATACCGTATCGAGACTTTGCACCATCCGAAATGCTCTACCTGTTTTGGGATATTGCTTTGATAGCTCTGCAACTTTCTCTCGTTGACTTTCACTTTGGCGCCCTTGTGGTATCATTAACAGTTTTCTGCTGTTGAGCAGCACTTTGCTCCTATGTTCCTTCTGTTCGGCCCTGCGAACCTCATCCATAGCCTCTAACATGAGTTTCTTAACATGGAATTTATCTATTGTAAGCTTTGCATATGGAAAGCACTCCCGTACACCGCTCATGTATGCTTTTGACATATCGCTTGTTACATAAGCAATCTTCTCACTGGCACCGCCTTTTGCTTCCAGCTTGTATGAAAAATCAATGACCGCCTGATTACTCCGGCCTTCTTCCACATCTATCACTCGCCGTGCTGCCGCATCTACTATCACCGTTACATAACTTTGTCCACGCTTAAATGAAGTCTCATCTATACCTAGAGATATAACTTTGCTTAGGTCATCTTCATCGACTGCCTTGTGTACCCAATGCCGCATCATCCGGGTCAATGACTTTTCATTGCAACGTAGCGCTTGGCTTGCCTTTAGTATAGGCATGTCTGTCAGTATCAGCATCGCGTATCCTTCAAACAACAACGTAAACCGGCTGTTCTTTCTTGCCCACGGTGCTTCTACGACCTTAGTCCCATGTTCTTTGCATTTCACACGAGGCCGTCTGCAGTGTACATAGGTCGGGTAAAAGAGGCAGTCCCCGTGCCGCCATATACGCTCTGTTTTTTCATACCCCTGTCTGTATCCCATCTCTCCACATTCAGCGCAGGGTAGCATAACCCCATCTCGTATATCCACATATATATGTACTTCGTTATTCCTGCTCTCGATGCTGCGAATATACCATGGCTCTTCTATTCCTATAGATCGGCTGAACAGGGATGTCATCCCTTCTATTCTTGCTTCCATTCTTCATCACCGTAACCATTATACCTCGATTACGACGATTTCGGGAGTAGAACC
>JAKJBL010000169.1 GCA_022707005.1 Bacillota bacterium
ATTCTCAACTTCAAGCACGAGCATATCGTTTTCAAGCCCTATGCGTATACAGATTTCGCCTTTGCTTAAAAGCGAGATGCCGTGTTCAAACGCGTTTTCAACAATAGGCTGCAAAATTAAGCTTGGCACAAGCAGCTTTAACGTTTTTGGGTCAACCTGCTTTTCGACCTTAAGCCTGTCTCCAAGCCGTTGTGATAGTATATAGAGGTAGGCGTCCGCATAGGCAAGCTCCTGCTCAACAGTATCCCTTCCGCGGCCGCCCCTTGCCATAGCAGCATCAAGCATTGTAGAGAGCGCGTCTATCATAGAGCAGACCTTTGTATCCTTCGCCATACGCGCAGCCCAAGAAATTGCTTCAAGCGTGTTATTGAGAAAATGAGGATTGATTTGCGAGTGGAGCGCCTTTACGCGCGCATCCGAAAGTGCAAGCTGCTCAAGATAGCTGCGCTCAAATTCAGCCTTAAGTTGTGCTGACATATTGTTGAAGCGCTTAATTAAATAGCGGAACTCACGGCTTTTGGCAAGCATTGGGATAGTATAGCCTATTTCGCCTTTTTCAACATGTTCGGATGCCTCTACAAGCGCGCCAACAGGCTTTGCAACATAATGGTAATGCGCAAAAAGCACGAAAATGAAAAGCAGCGCCCCAAAGCCGCCCATGAGCAGCAGAATTGCTAAAACATCGGGCAGCTCCTCAATAAGGCCTGCGCCGTCTGCCTCTACGCTAAGGCGCAAAGTATGCCCTGAAAAAACTGCGGTTTTCTGCACAGAGTAAAGCTTGGTTTTTTCGTCGTATTCTATTGTGTCCTTATTTGTAAATGCCCTATGCGGGGTATTGCCTGACAAAAGGTGCGTGTTGCCGTCTAAGGATATTGCAGCGCCCTTAACCCACACAATCCCGCGTATGTTTTCATAGAGCGAAGCCTCGTCGCATTCCATGACTATAACTGCATAGGGCGTAAAGGTGCTGTCCATCATATTGCGCACCATATAAAGCTTGCCATCCGCCTTCATAAAGCGAATGCCCGTATCTATGCTTGGGTACGCTTCAAGCACGCTTTTGTGGGCTGCGCTTTTGTAGCGCCTAAGCCCGTCAAGCTCGCGCATATCGGTTCTGCTGCTTGCATAGTAAACTGTCTCAGGTTCAGCCGTAAAAAAGAGAA
>JAKJBL010000016.1:0-233 GCA_022707005.1 Bacillota bacterium
TATGAGCGGGATTACAGGCATCCTGCTTTGTGCAGGCGAATCGCGAAGGCTCGGCTTCCATAAACTCGTCTATCGGCTTCCAAACGGTAAAACGCCTATGTCAATGAGCCTTGAAGCGTTAATTCGCGGGGGCGTTGACAAAATAATCATAGTTGTAAACGAGGCTACCCGCTCCCATGCAGAGGAACTTGCCTCTCGCTTAGGCGTACCCTCCATACTTTGCAGGGGCGGGG
>JAKJBL010000016.1:243-5846 GCA_022707005.1 Bacillota bacterium
CTTCAGGCATTGCGCTTATTCATGACGCTGCCCGCTGTATGGTGCGGCCGGGTTTAGTGCGCGCCTGCATAGACAGCGCCCGCCTTTACGGCAGCGGTGTTGCAGCAATCCCTGTGCGTGATACTGTGCTTTTAGTAAATGAGGGCGGAGCTGAGCTTGGCGCCCTGCCGCGCGAAAAACTGCTCCACACCCAAACGCCGCAGGTCTTTAAAGCAGAAAACATTATTGACTCGTATGCGCTTGCCTTAAAAGAGGGCAGGTCTGCAACTGACGACAGCACGCTCTACGCTGCTGCAGGTAATACTGTGCGCTTTGTGCCCGGGTCTGTTGACAACCGAAAGCTGACAACTGCAGAAGACCTTACATGGCTTGAGGAGCAGGTCTGCGCTGCTGCTGCCGGTCTTGGCTGCCAGGCAGGGTTGCGCGTTGGCTGCGGTGAAGATGTGCATTTGCTTAAAGAGGGCCGTGCCTTAGTGCTTGGGGGCGTCTCTGTTCCTTTTGAGAAGGGGCTTTTGGGGCATTCGGACGCGGATGTGCTCACTCACGCGCTTATGGACGCGCTGCTTGGCGCAGCAGGGCTTGGAGATATCGGCCTGCAGTTTCCGGATTCGGATGAAAAATATAAAGACATTTCAAGCCTCAGCTTGTTAAGGCTTGTAGGTGAGCGCCTAAGCACCCTTGGTTACGGCATACGCAATGTGGATATTACTGTTGTTGCGCAAAAACCCATGCTTGCGCCCTATTTCCCTTTGATGCGGGAACTTTTAAGCAAGGCGCTTAACCTTGATGCAGGCAGGATAGGCTTAAAGGCGACTACAACCGAAGGTACAGGGCCTGAAGGGCGCGGTGAATGCATGCGCGCAAATGCAGTTGCTCTGCTTTATACGCTATAAAAAAATGCAGCTTAAATGCTGCATTTTCTTAAGTGCCTGCTTATTCTAAGGCTGCTTTTCTAAAACTATGCCGAGCACTTCGAGGTTTAGTGCGTCAACTGCATATTCTATGCCTGTTTGCTCATCGCGCTTTAGTTTTACTAAATAAACGGATTGCAGCTTTAGTTTATACTCTTCGCTTTTATCAAGCGGCTTTATTAAACAGCTTATGTTTTCTTCGTATGAAATTTGCGCACCAATAGCCTCAGATAATTCGTAGCCAAGCACATCTAAAAGTGTGTAAAGCGCAGTATCTTCATTTACAGCACTGCCCCCGGCTACGCTGTTCTCCTGAGGCGGCATCTGAGCTCTTAGCCCTGGCGCAGTTAAATCGCCTTGCAATCCTTCAGCCTTTTCTGGCGCCATGAGTATTCCTGCTTCTTCCATGGGCGCTTCACGCGTTCCTGCTTCTTCATCAGCTGCAGTGAATGAACGCGCCTCAGGCGGCATTGCTGCAGGCGCAGGCAGCGCTTCTTTTGTATTCATAAACAAATTGCGCATCCCAAAAAGAAGCACGAAAACTGCGGCAGCGCCTGCAAGCGCAAGGCTGTACCTGTTGAGCCTGAGCATTTTGTGCTTTTTTAAAGCTGCTGCCTGTGTTTGCAAAGATTCCCTGTTCGACTCATATACTGCACGCTTTAACAGTTCCTGCTTCCATTCGTGAAGCGGGAGCGCGTCGTTTTGTGCTTTTGCATTCTCGCGCAGCAGCTTATCTATTATTTCTTCTGTAAGTTCATGGTTACGCATACAGCCCGCCTCCTTTTTGCAGTTGTTTTTTTATAAGTTCGCGCCCGCGGGACATGCGCGATTTTAATGTGCCTTCGTTCATTTGCAAAAGCGCGGCGATTTTTTTATAGTCGAGCTCTGCAAAATAGTAGAGCATAATAGGCTCGCGATATTTTTTGGGGAGTGCGGCAACTGCCTTTTGCACCTCAGTTGAAGTTTCGCTGCGCTCTAAAAGCGTTTGCGGCCCATACGCAGGGTCAGCTTCCATATAGCCGGCGTCCTCTACAGGTATGCTGCGCTTGTTGCGCCTAAGCATATCTATTGAGCTGTTCACGCCTGCCCTGTAAAGCCAGGCATGCTGCTGCTCAGCGCTTAGGGTTTTTAGAGTTTCTGTGTGCCTAAGCGCGCTGAGGAAGACATTTTGCACAGCGTCCTTTGCGCTTTCGCTATCGCGTGAGACGCTGTAAGCAGCCCAGTAGACAGTCTTCGCGTGCATTTCATAGAGCTCTTCGAGAAAACTTTGCATGTGCATTGCTTAAGCAGCAGCGCAAAGCCGCTTTTACCTTTCTTTAAACCTGCGTTATCATAAACAGCGCATATTTATAATAACAGCAGGGGAGCTCCAATGCAATGCAGGCGCTACAGCTGGTTCACGACTCCCGTAAAGAGCACCTGTGCGCCTGTTTCAGGCGTCCACTTGTGCAGAATGAACGCAAAGGGGCGGTCGCAGACCATAGAAAACGGCTCTGTAGGCGCAGGCAGGGAAGTGCGCGACATCATCTGCACAGTTACTGCAGCAGCTGTCGTACCCTTTTCATCAACAGTAATTGTTGCCTGGTGCAGAGCAGCTGAAATAAAGGCGTCAGCGTCAGCAAGCTCATTAAGCGGCAGTCTCATCGAGTCAAAGAGCGGCACGCCGAGACCTTCAAGCGCCTCTTTAAGCTCAAAATCCGAAAACAGCTCAAACCGCGGCATTAGAAGCTTGCCTGAGTTAGGGCCTATGCCGTCAAGTATGCTTTTGAAGCTGTCTGCGTTCATGCCGTTAAAAAGCGCATCAGCGTCTTTATTCTTAGGCAGCATTATTAAGAGCCCGCCGCCGCCGACAAACTCGAGGTTCACTGCCTGGAGCGATGCATCCTCATAGTAGGGGATGGCATCGCCTTCACGTTTCATGAACTTTGCCTTTGCTTCGCTTTTTATGCCTTTAAAGGGGAGTTCCTCAGTCTCTGCTTCATTAAATTCCAACGCCCAGCGGTCGGAAAAATAAATGGCGTTTGCAAGCGCTGCAATCGTATCGCGCGGGATTTCTTTTACTATGTCAGTAATAAGCCCGTTCGTGTGTTCGCTGGCCCATTTGTTTATAGCGTCAATTGAAGAAGGCTGTGAAAAGTCGACGTTTTGCGCTGCGCCGCGGTAATAATCCAAGAACGCCTGGGCAAAGGGTTCCTTAAGCGCAACGGATTTATCAACGAAAATCGCGTTAGCGATTGCGAGCGGGTTGTGCGAGTTTGCATCTTTACCTTCATTGCCTGTAAGCATGTAGAGCATGCGCGAAACAGATTCGTTTATATCCTCAACTCTTAAACCCTCAGCATTTATTGATTTAAGCAGCTCGGGCAGCACTTTAGCATTTGTAGCGTTTGAAAGCGCCGCAAGCGTCATCCAGACGGAAAACGGCGAAAGTATAGAGTTTTCACTTTTTTTAAAAAGGGACTTGGATAGTTTAAACGCAAATTCATTTGCGCTGCTGCCTGCCTCAGGCGGCGTCTTTTCAAACTCAGGAGCAAGCAGGGGTTTTGCGCCTAAGAGCGTTGGCATAGTCAGCGCCTCGTTGTTTTTAGAAGCTTCGGGCGCTTTTGGTGTATTTTCCGTACTTGGAGCTTCGGGCAGCGGCTTAGACGGTGCGCATCCTAAAAGCAGTATTGCGCAAAGCGCAAGTGAAATAACGCGTGTTATTGGTTTCATATAAGTTCCTCCTTACCTTTAGGCTGGATTGCTCCGCCTGCAACTCATATACGCATGAGCCTAAAGCATGGTTGCATTATGTTGCAATTAGTTTACATTCGCATTCTCCTGGGCATACTATGCCCGAAACAAGCGGATAAAACTGCAGAGCCTGCAGAAGCCTATCCGCAAAATGCAAAAGGAGGAAAAAGATGAAACGTATTCTGTGCATAGGCCTCGCGCTGCTGTTTATATTTTCGCTTAGCGCGTGCAACCGCAGGACACCGCCTGCGCCAAGCCCTATGCCTTCAGCCAACCCCGCGCCAAACTCTTCGATTGCGCCAAATGATGCCGGCGGAACCGGTACAGGCGGCAACGCGGGCGGGATAGGAGACACAGGGGGCACAGGCGAAACAGATACCGGAGGAACAGGTACAGGAGGAACTGGCACTGGAGGCACCGGTACAGGCACAACAAGCGCAACTATCCCGAATTTTTCTGAAGGAACTGAAGTAAATGAAAAGGATGTGCCCGGCGTAAAATCCGCATTGCAGGAAAAATTCGAGGGCGCGGAAATTAAGCGCATTACGCACGGTATGCAGAACAACAGGCAGGTGTATGTTGTAGAGTATACAAACCAGGACGGCAAGCACGCAACAACGTATATTTCGCCGGATGGCACTTTTTTAACGAGTGATTCAATTCCTGCCCAAAATACAAACTAAGTTGTCTATGCTAAATACCAAAAAAGGTCTGCACCTAGTCAGACCTTTTTTAATGCTTATAATTCAAGTTTTTTTCTGCCTATGTTCAGGCGGCGCAGAGACTCTTCGCGCCCAAGCAGCAGGGCAATTTCTATTGCGCCTCCGGGCGTGACTGCCTTGCCTGCAAGCGCTATTCTTATTGGCCAGAGCAGCGTGCCCTTTTTATAGTCAAGCCTTTGCGCAAGCTCTGCAAATAGGGTATGAAGCTCTTCCTCAGCCCAGTTATTAAGTGCCCCAAGCTCTTTTATAACAAGCTCAAGCACTGTTTTTGAAATTGCAGAGTCAGTTTTCGACTTTTTGTTTGTAAAAAGTTCTATGCTGTAATTTTCGTCCAAGTCTGCAAGGAAATCGACCATATCGGGAATTTGTGAGAAGTACTCGACCCTTTGCTGAAGTATGCGAAAGAGCATTCCCTCATCAAGGTTAGAAACGCCCGCCTTAAGGTAATACGGTCTGCTGTAAAAAGAAAACTGCTCCTGAGTTAAATTTCGGATATAAGCGGCGTTGAGCCAGGTGAGCTTAACAGGGTCAAAGATTGCAGGGGATTTGCTCATCCCTGAAACATCAAAGACCTCTTCAAGCTCTTTAAGCGTGAACACCTCGCGCTCATCGCCGGGATTCCAGCCTAAAAGCGCTATATAATTTAAAATTGCGTCAGCAAGATACCCCTTTTCTTCAAGATCCTGAAACGAAGCGTCGCCTGTGCGCTTGCTGAGCTTATGCGAGGCATCCTTCATTATTGGGGGCATGTGTATATAGGCGGGAATCTCCCAGCCAAAAGCCTCATAGAGGAGGTTGTATTTTGGCGCGGACGAAAGGTACTCCATGCCGCGCATTACATGTGTTATTGCCATAAGGTGGTCATCCACTACATTTGCAAAATTATATGTGGGCATTCCGTCAGCTTTTATAAGCACATTATCATCAAGCGTAGAATTTTCAACGCTTATGCTGCCAAAAAGCAGATCCGTAAACGAGGTAATGCCTTGCAGAGGTATGTTTTGGCGTATAACAAAAGGCGTGTTGGAGGCAAGGAGTTCGTTTTGCTCATCTAAGGTTAAGCTTAGGCAGTGCTTGTCGTATTTAAAGGTTTCGTTTTTAAGCGCAGCTTCTGCGCGCTTTTTTTCAAGGTCTTCCTTTGTGCAGAAACATCTGTATGCGTGCCCTTTTTCTATAAGGCTCTCAGCAAGCGGCATGTAGAGCGCTTTGCGCTCGCTTTGCACATAGGGGCCGAAGT
>JAKJBL010000016.1:5872-20984 GCA_022707005.1 Bacillota bacterium
CTTCGTCCCAGGTTATGCCCACACGCTCAAGAGTGTCGTAAATTACATCAATTGCGCCTTCGACAAGCCTTCCCTGGTCAGTATCTTCTATTCTTAGCAGAAAAACGCCATTATGCCTGCGCGCAAAAAGGTACGCATAAAGCGCTGAACGCAGGTTGCCTATATGCATATACCCTGTTGGGCTTGGAGCAAAGCGTGTGCGTATCAAATTGCACTCTCCTTTCTTAGCCTGTGTAAGTTGCTAAAGTTTTGTTCAGCCCTTCCAGCTGTCCTTAAGCTCGACTATTCGGTTAAACACAGGCAGCGCTTGAGTATGCTCGTTATCTGCAGAAAAATAGCCAATACGCATGAATTGGAATTTGTCGCCTATATTCGCAGCTGCAAGGCTCGGTTCAACGAACGCTTTTTTTTCAACAAGGCTGTTTGGGTTTATATTATCCATAAAATCCGCTTTGTCAGCAACATCTGTTTCTAAAAGCGGCGCATAGAGCCGCACTTTGGCTGCTCTTGCATCGAGGCAGCTAAGCCAGTGGAGCGTGCCTTTTACCTTCCTGCTTTGCTCGCCGCTTTTGCTCTCTTTGTCATAAGTGCAGCGAATGCAGGTAAGCTCGCCGTTTGAATTCTTTTCTACGCCTGTGCATTTTATTATATAGGCGCCTTTAAGGCGCACTTCGCCTCCTGGCTTGAGCCTAAAGAATTTTTTAGGCGGGTCTTCCATAAAATCCTCACGCTCTATATATAGCTCGCGCGAGAAGTTCAGTGTGCGCATGCCCATTTCAGGCGCGTTCGGATGGTTTTCAAGCTCGACTTCTTCAACATGACCTTCTTGCCAATTTTCAATGACGAGCTTAACAGGGTCGAGCACAGCCATCATGCGCTTTGCGCTTAGGTTTAAATGCTCGCGCAGACAATGCTCAAGCATTGCGGTATCTACAACTGAGTCAGCTTTGGCAACACCTACGCGGCTTAAAAAGTCGCGGATAGCTTCAGGCGTGTAGCCCCGCCTTCTAAGCCCGCACAGCGTAGGCATGCGCGGGTCGTCCCAGCCGTTTACATGCCCGCCTTCGACAAGCATGCGCAAATATCTCTTTGACATTATTGTGTTCGTCAAATTGAGTCGCGCGAATTCTATTTGCCTCGGCTTATGCTCAAATTCGCACTGTTCAACAAACCAGTCATAGAGCGGGCGGTGAATTTCGTATTCGAGAGAGCAGAGCGAGTGGGTTACGCCTTCTATTGCATCCTGCAGAGGGTGCGCAAAGTCATACATAGGGTAAATGCACCATTTATCGCCCGTATTGTGGTGGGTCGCGTGCAAAATGCGGTACATGGCAGGGTCTCTCAAGTTGATATTCGGAGAAGCCATATCGATTTTTGCGCGCAAAGTGCGCGTGCCGTCAGGGAAATCGCCGTTTTTCATGCGCTCAAAAAGCATGAGGTTTTCTTCGACTGAACGTTTTCGATAAGGCGAATTCTTTCCAGGTTCAGTCAATGTGCCTCTATATTCGCGAAGCTCATCTTTGCTTAGGTCGCATACATAGGCAACGCCCTTTTTTATAAGCTTGACTGCAAGCTCATAGCATGTGTCGAAATAATCGGAGCCGTAAAAAACATTATCCCATTGAAAGCCGAGCCAGAGTATATCCTCCTGAATGGCGTCGACATATTCTTCGTCTTCTTTTGTCGGGTTTGTATCGTCATAGCGAAGGTTGCACTTGCCGCCATATTTTTCGGCAACAGAAAAATCTATGTAGAGCGCCTTTGCATGGCCTATATGCAAATATCCGTTTGGCTCGGGCGGAAAGCGCGTTCTTATATAGTTTACCTTGCCCTGTTTTAAATCCTCTTCTATTGCGTCTTCAATAAAGTTCCTTGAACGCAGTTCCTCCATGCCTTATATCCTTTCGCAAATTCCAAAAGCTTGGGTTTTCTTAATTATCGTTTAGCGCAGTGTGCTTGTCAACGCGAAAAGTTTATACGGCTACTGCGGTATCTTTAGAAAGCAGCACAACATAGCGCTTTGCTACGGGCAATTTAGTAAGCTCAGAAAGCGCCTTGCTGTATAGCTCAAGCTGTTTTGCATGCTCTTGTGCAGCATCCTCGAGAGGCTTATAGACTGCGTCGGTTTTATAGTCAAGAAGCACCCATTTGCCGTTTTCAAGAAAACAGCAGTCAATTACGCCCTGAAGCAGCACAGGCTCTGTACTTTCGGTTTGCATGAGCGTATTTGCAGGCATATAAACCGAAAATTCAAGTTCGCGCTCAACACGTTGTGACTTAAGCAGCCTTTGTGCAAGGCCGCTTCTTAAAAAGCCGGCAATTTCCTGCACAGGCGCGCTTTCTGCCTGTGCCTTTGTGATTATACCCTCATTAACAAGCCGCTCAACTTCGCTTTTTACGAAGCAGTCTGCATTTTGCCTATTGTACGCGCTAAAATTGAGGTTCGCCAAGACAGCGTGCGCAGCTATGCCCCGCTTTTTCGGGGTCTGCATAGAAGTCTCAACGAATAAAGGCACAGCGCTTTCAATGCGTTTTGTTTGCAGCAGCTCGCTTACGCTGCGTTTAGAAGGCGTTAAGGCTGCAGCTTCATGCGGATACTGCCAGCTTAAATGCGCTTTAAGCGCCTCAAGAAGCGCTTGCTCGTTATCTATTGGTTCAGCCAGCGTTTTACCTGGTGCAGGCGTGTCTAAAAACTCACCTGCAGGATGAACTTTAACTTTAAGCTCCTCATATTCAAAGCTGACAGGCAGCAGCCAGTCAAGAAATGATTTAGCATTTTGGCATTCATAAGGGCTAAGCTTTGACTGCTGCGCCTTTTCTATAAGCGCTTCGAGTTTTTTTGTACTGCCGATTAACAAAAGCCGCTTTTGCGCCCTGCTCATGCCTACATAGAGTACGCGCATTTCTTCTGCAGCTCGCTGGTTTAATACGCTAAGCTTAATTGCTTCTTTCATAAGCGTCTCATATTTTACTGAGCCTATGCGAAGCTTTATGCCTGCGCCAAGCGTGCGCTCAAGTATAAGCTTTTCTTTTGAATCGGATCTGTTAAACTCTTTGCCTAAGCCTGCGCAAATTACAATGGGGAATTCAAGCCCTTTTGCAGCATGCATTGACAGTACGCGCACAACATCTGCTGCTCCTGCCTGTGCAGGCCCTATTTCAACTTTGGACTCTGCCTCCTCCATATATTGCAAAAAACTCCACAAGTCGCTTTCCCCGAAGTTTTCGGAATAATCGCGCGCCCGTTCAAGCAGGGCATCGAGGTTTGCCTGCCGCTCACGGCCGTTTGTGAGCGCGCCTATGCAATTATAAAAACCTGTTTCATCAAGGAGCTTTGCAAGAAACTCGCTAAGCGGTAAAAGCTGAAGCTCCCGTTGGAAATACTCAAGCCTGTTCAGCACCTTCTTTGCGCTAAGCGCCAATGGGTGCGCTGCGTCGTTTTCGCAAAGCATGAGCCGCTCAAAAAACGATGAAGCGGTATAGCAGGTTTTAAGCTCAATAAGGTCTGCTTCGCTAAAGCCGAAAACCGGTGAAAGCAGCGCGCTTAAAAGCGGAATATCCTGCCGCCTGTTATCAAGAAGACGGAGCAGGCTTAAAAAGACCTTAACCTCCATAGAATCAAAATATCCGCCCGTAAGCTGAACATAGGCAGGTATGCCCATATCTGCAAGAGTCTGCGCCCAGTCAAGCGCAACAGGTTTAGCAGAGCGCAAAAGTATAGCAAAATCGCTGTAGCGAAGCGGATGCGAAATGCCGCTTAGCCTGTTGCACAAAACCCCGGTTTTCATAAGTTCGTGTATGCGCTTTGCCGCAAGGCGCGCTTCCATCTTTGCGCTTACAGCTTCAAATTCTGAAAATTCGAGCAGATGAAATTCAACGCCTGCAAGCGCACCCGCTTCTTTATTAAACTCTGCGCATTTTAGTGCTGCGTTTTCGTCATAGGCAAGTTCTGCAGCTTCTTTTGACATTATGCGCGAAAACACAGCGTTAATTGCGTCTATTACAGGCTTAGAACTGCGAAAATTCATATTGAGGTGGATTGCTCTGCTGTTTTTAGCCTGAGCCCCGAACTCCTCAAGCTTTTCTATAAAAAGCCCCGGGTCAGCCTGGCGGAAGCGGTAAATGGATTGTTTGACATCCCCGACAAGGAATATATTTGAATCTTTTCGGATTGCGTTAATTATAGATTCCTGAATCCGGCTGCTGTCCTGGTATTCGTCAACAAAAATATAGTCGAACTTGTTTTTAAGAGTTGCAGCTACGCCTACATCAGCAAGCGCTCTAAGCGCCAAATGCTCCATATCCGAAAAATCAATTACGCAGCGCTCTTTTTTTAAGGCTGCGTAAATATCGTCCACCTGCCTGACAAAGCTAAAAAGCGCCTCTAAATGCGGCTTTTGCATTGCGAGCTTTTCAGCTTCTGTTTTAAGAGCGCCGTCGAGTTTCTTTCTTTGTTTATTTATAATGTCCTTTGCTTTATCGCGCAAATCACAGACGCGGTCAATTTTGGGGCTGTTCTTATCCCAAGTTAGTGTGTTGAACTTAATACCGTGCAGGCGGCTTAGGTACTGACTTAGGTCTTTTGGCTCTAAAACAAGGTAGTTGAGCAACATAATTTCATTATCAAGGTGCGAAAGCTGAGCTGTATACTCTATTGGCAAAAGCTTGCGTCCTGCTTTAAGCAAATCAATGCTTTGGTTTGCCTGGCTGCAATACTCCTTAAGTAAACTCTGGTATATGGGTTGAGCTAAAAGCTCCGTTCCCTCAAGCGAATAAAGGTTCAACGAATTGTCAAGCCAGTCCCACGGCGCGGGCTGCGACATAAGGAAGCTTCTTAAACTAAGCGTTGTTTCAAAGAGGTGCTCTTCACCTTCAAACGCAGCTAAAAGCTCCAAAAACGCTGTATCTGAAGCTTCATAGAGTGCTTCTGCTGCAAGCTTAAGCGCTTCAAGCAGAAGCATACTGCCGCCTATATTGTCGAGCGGTTTAAAGGCAGGGTCCAGCCCAAGCAAATAATAGTTGCGCTTAATTATGTAAAGGCAGAACTTGTGCAGCGTAGAAATATGCGCGCGGCCTGCATAAAGCGCCTGTGCTCTAAGGCGTCTGGCTGTTTCGGGTACTGTTTCGGCTTCAGCTGCCTTATAAAGCTGCGCTTCTATTCTAAGCTTCATTTGCGCTGTTGCAGCTTCTGTAAACGTTACGACAAGGATGCGCGAAAGTTCCGCGCCTTTAGCGCAGAGCCTCGAAATACGCTCTGAGAGCACAGCTGTTTTTCCGCTGCCTGCAGCTGCGCTTACAATGAGGCTTTCGCCTTCAATTTCAAGCGCCTGCTGCTGCTGCTCTGTCCACTTCATTTTCATGGTTTGCTCTCACTTTCAAGTATTTGAAAAAAGTCTCCACGCGGAAGCTTTTTCAGCTCACGTCTTTTGCAGCCGGGCAGGCGCGCATCAAACCTGCAGATGCTCGAATATTCGCAGAGTTTGCACTCTGTAGAATTATTGTATTGAACAGGCTCAGGCTTTGAATTTCCAAGCAATAGCGCTTTAGTCACTTCACCTGCCTTAGCTGCTGCAAATCTTAAAAGCGCATCCATTTGTTTAGAATTTAGCACCGGAGAGTATGCGTGAAGTGAGCCATTGCTATTTTTCTTTAGCGATTTCACAGTTTTGCTTGTGTCCGAAAATTGAGTTTCAAAAGCATTTATTACAGCCTCTTCTTCAAGAAGAGGACCCTTTAGACGAAGGTCGTCTTCAGTTTTTTTATCCTCACCGCATGCAGGGTCTATGACTGCCTGGTAGAACATGCCTGCTGCTATTGTCTGGTTTTTACTGCCGACTTCTGCTTTACAGGCTTGCGTTATTTGCGGCTTTTTGCGAAGCGCAGTTGATTTTAGCGTTTTGTAGCTGTTGGTTGTGCTGCGTTTGCCCGATATAATTGCGCTTCTTGGAGCGACTGCTGCAGCAGCAAGGTAAATTGGCAGCTGCAGCGATGTGCCGTCATGAACCTTAGTGTAATCCAATTCCATGTTTTTGCTTTTCTTATAGTCAACAACCCGCACAAGGCGCGTTCCGTCAGGTGTGTGCGCTTCGTCTATTCTATCAATCTTGCCTGAAAGGAGGACTGTTGCATTATCAAGCTTCAGGCTTATTGGCTTAAGTTTTTGCCCTGGGCCGAACTTAACCTCGCTGCCAAAAGGTAGAAAATCACCGCTTGCAAAGCTTATGCATATTGCCCAGGCTGTTTCTTTTACTGCTTTAATCCAAAACGCTTCGCTTAGCGCCTTAACGCGGCTGTTTGAAGTGAGGAGCCCGTTTTCATAGGTTTTAAGGCATTTGGGGATTATTTCATCAAGGAGCGCGTCCGAGTCTTCGCGCGTGATTTGTGCAAAGCTTAGTTTTCTTTCCTGCACGCATTTTATAAAGGCTTCAAGCACAAGATGATAAAAGCCGCCAATATGCTCCGGTCTGTCTTTATACTCCGCTCTTTGCTCCGCTCTAAGACCATACCTGATAAAATGCTTGAAAGGGCAGCTTCGGAAAGTTTCAAGCCTGCTTACAGAAGCATTCAGTCTCGTGCCATAGAGCTTTTTTGAAAGCTGCTCTCCAATAGAGTCTGCTGCAACCGGAGTTTTGCCAAATGTCAGAGCTTGAATAAGACGCGCCTTATATATGGGCGACTCAAGGTAGTATTTATATAGGAGCGAAAAGAGCGGCTCCTCGAGCTTGTCCAAATTGCGGCAGAGCAGTATGAACCCGCTTTCCTGCGTTTGAAGATCATCAAAAGAAAGCCTGGCGCTGCTCCCTGCTGCGTTTGTGGCAGCTGCTCCTTCTCTTTCGCAGCCAGGAAAGAGCATAAGCACGCGTTCTATAAGATTTGAGGGAACTAACTCGCGTTCCCCGTCAGAGTAGGAATATCCAAGCCATAAAAACTTTTTTGCGCTCGAGAGCGCGCGATAGAGCGCGAGCCTGTCTTTTTTTGTGCTTTCTGTGGTATCCTCCCATAGGGTGAACTTAAGGTCTGTAAGCGCGTGCAGCTCCAAATCATCTAAGATTTCATCATCCTGCCTTGGCTTAGGCAAATAGCCTTCGTTGCAGCCAAGCAGCAAAAGCGCGTCAACCTTGCGGCTGCGTGTACGGAGAAAGTCGCCAAGGAGCACCTGGTCGTTTGTTGCGGGATTCATGCCGATTTTATAGGCGGAAAGCGCTTCTTTTAAAACATCGATATATTCCTGCTTTGACATTGGCTCGTTTTCGAAAATTGCATGGAGCTGCTCAAAGAGCTCAATAAGCATGCCATAGACCTGCTGATGCTCGTCCATAAGCGCATAGCGGCCTTCTCTTTCAAGGTCTTCGACTATGTTCTTAAGCGAAAGCTCTAAATTTAAGCGCTTAAGATACTCATACAGAGCAAGCGTTTTTTCACCTGCAGAAGGTTTGGAAAACCCTTTGTTAAGCTCAAGAAGCGGCTCAACGAGCGCTTTACGCGCTTTTTCCGCAATGGTTTCTTCAGGCGGAAACTCTGTTTTAAAGCTGTTGCCGCCGAGGAACCCGCGCTTTAAGCAATAGTTCTCAAATTCTTCAGTTTCAGCGCTTGTAACCCCCGCAAGCCCTGTTTTAGCAATGCGCAAAAGCAGAGTGCGCGAAAGCCCCGTTTTTGCTGCTTTTGCAGCAGAAAGCAAAAGCTGTGCGGCTGGGTGAGCGCGTAAGTCGCGCCTGCTGTCAAGAAAAAGGGGGATATTGCGCAAGGCAAAGGCTCTTTGGACAAGGGGCGCATAAACTGCCATGTCTGAGGCTATAACTGCCATGTCGCGATATCTGATGCCGCGCCTTGCAAGCGCTATGAGCTTATCTGCAAGCGCTTCAACTTCACAAACTCTATCAACAGCGCCATGAACAACAACTGCGCCATTCGTGCTTGCGTTGTAGGCTTTTGGCTGCACTGTATAAAGCTCCTGTTCGAGCCAATAGAGCGCAGGGTGCTTGCTTTCATGCAGGAACACAGGCAGGCTGTGCGTTTTTACAGCGCAGCCAAGGCTGTATGCAGTTTCCATCAGCCTTTTATAAGCGCTGCGTTCAGGTTCAAAAAGCGTGGCGTCGCGGCTTGCTCCATCAGGGTCTATGCAAAAGGTCATTGTAAGCGAGCTGCAAATTTGCATCATGCTCGTTAAAATTGCGTAAAGCTGCGATGTGAGCGTATCAAAGCCATCAATATATATGGAGGCGCCTTTAAGAAATGTGCCTTGGAGCTTTTTAAGAAGTGTGTTGTGCGCGCCTTCGATATCGATGTAGTTTTTGTTAAGGTATGCTTCAGTTGCCTCATATATAGCCGCAATGTCGCTTAACTTTGAGGAAAGTTCCGCATTTTCACTTAAGGTTGCTGAGGCATCGCAAAGCATTTGCGGCGTTATTAAATAGCGCCTGAACTGGCAAAGCAGAGTATCTATATGTGCGGCAAAGCCAGGGCGCGAAACAACAGGCGCAAAGGCTTTGAGCCTCTTTTTAAGCTTTTGCGTCTCGCGGCGCACAATCATGCGCCTGCCCTGCGTAGAGATGAAGGGCTTTTCCTCCATTATGCTTGCGCGCTCAGAAAGCCTGTTGAAACTTAGCACTTTTACACCTAAAAGCCCGCCAAGCTGGCTGCAAAGCGCTGCTTCAGCCTCAAATGTAAACTGTTCAGGCACAATAAGCACAGGACGTTCATTAGATGCAAGTGCTTTGCCAAGCTCGGAATATAAATGGTGGGTTTTCCCTGAGCCCGCGCGGCCTATTATGAATTTTACTGCTGCAGGCATATTCGCTCCTTTTTGTAGCTTAGTGTTTAATTAGCTCAAACTTGAGCTGCGCTTGCGGAGTTAGGTTGAGCTTAGCTATTAGGTCGGCTTCTGTAAGCGGCATAAGTATGCCCGGGCCCTGCGCATACTTAATGCCCCGTTCGCAGAGGAAGCGTGCATGCTCGCTGGATACGACATTTTGCGCAATTACAGTTGTATTGAATCTTGCAAAGAAGGCCGGCATAAGCTTAAAGAAGGCGTTAAGCCGTGCGTTAAGCCCGTTTTTAAAAATGTCGGATTCATTGAATTTAATATATGAAAACGGGGCTGTAAGCGCATCTTCTACACTGCTTTTGCTCATATCGCTAAGGCAGGTGTCTATACCTGCACATTTTAGAGCAGCGAGATTTTCGTTCATGTGCGGCTCAACCGACACTGCCTGCCCGCTAAGCTCAAGCACAATTGCTGACTCGGGCGCGCCTTCTTCGTTTGCAATTTTCGTAAGCCTTGCTGCTATGCTCGTTGAACGCAGCTGGTTATGCGTTATTTTGCAAAATAGCTTAAGCTCGTTCTGCCCACTAGCCCTAAGCTTTGCAGCTAAAGAACAGGCGCGCCTGAAGATAAGCTCATTTAGTGGGTTTAGTAAATTGTTGCGCTCAGCTATAGGTTTAATTTGCTCGTAAGAATACGCGCCGCCTTCGGAAGTTTCAAAGCTTATTAAACAATCGGCAGCTATTATTTTAGGCGGATTGCAGCTAAGGCTGCAAATAGGGTTAAAGCATAAAAGATAGTCGTCGCTTTCTATTGCCTCTTTAAGTCTTTTTGCAATCTGCTTTTCAAGAGCATATTCGAAGATTACGCTTTCATCGCATGCAATAATCCGTTCAGGCGTTTTCTTTGCTTTTTTAAGCGCAAATTCAAGGCAGTTTAAAAGCTCGTCGCTTAGCTCCCTTGTGTCAAGGGTTTCATACAAAGCCATGGAGCATTCAAGCTTAATTAACAGCCCGTTTACAAGAAGCTCCGAATTGAGCATTGAGAGCAGCTTTTCTATATCCCAAGTGCGGATTTGGCCTGGCATTGCGCAAACAAAAGTGTTGTCGCTTGTTAAATACACATTGAGCTGCCCAAAGCTTTGTTTTAAACAAAGCGCCAGTTCACGCATTATTGCTTTTAAGAGCTGGTCGCCGTATTCTCGTGAAATAACCGCATGGTTGTTGAGCATGACCATTAAAAAAGAAACCCTTGAAGCCTTTGAGTAGATGCGCCTAAGGTCGAGGTTGAAAGCCTTTCGCGTAAAGCAGCCTGTGCTCTTATCGTAGTTTTTTATATTTGAGTGAATAGCCAAATACAGCACAAGAATATTAAGCATAAACGCTGTGCCGTAGAGCTGAAGCCCCGGCATGAACTGCTGCACAATAATAAAGGGTAGCGCTATAATAGGGGCTGTTAAGAGCGCGTTTCTGATTTGGTTTGGCAGGTTTTTTATTTCAAGAAGCATAGCCACTATGTACACAGCTATTGAACAAAGCACTATAAGCGCTGGAAGAAGCGCATATCTGCCAAAGCTTAAGCTGCTGTTGTTTAAATAGTAAAGTATCGGGTATCTTCGGTTTAGCACAAGCAAAATAGCTATAATAAACACTTGAAGATATGCCCATAATCTTGCGGCTTTGTAGTAGGGCTTGGGGTTTTTTTCATAAACCAGCTGCAGCGCATATTCCATAAGCGTAAGCGGCATGAACATGAGCGCAAGCATTGAACAATCGCGCAGCAGGTAAATAGCTGATTGCGATACGCTGTTTGGAAAGCTTAAAGCGAGCATAGACGCTGTTCTAAGGGAGGAATATACAATAGATGCACTAATGCAGCTCACGAAGCACCTATCTCTTAGGTTTGAGTTATACGAGTATTTTTTGTGGAACACCAAAATCGTTAAAAGTACGCATATTGATGTGAGTTCCGGAACAAAATCCCAGGTCATTGCTCTACCTCAAGTATCCGGATTTATATATATGTTAAGTTTAAGTATAACAGAAATTCAGTTCTAAGTAACGCGGTTTATATGCTTTAGCAAACAACTGTTTGCCTGATTGGGACTGCCGCTCTATCCGCAAGGTTGACGGTGTTTTGCTATAGGAGTAGAATTATGATGTAAACAGCGGGAAGGAGGCATAAAAATGAGAATAGACTTTAACAACCCGCTCCATAAGCTTATACTTGCTGGGCTGCTTGCAGCCTGCACACTGCTTTTAACAATCGTTGTTGCTATACCAATCCCTCAAATGAGCGGTGCGTATATAAACCTTGGTGATGTGGGCGTGTATTTATGCGCGTTTTTATTGGGCTTCCCCTGGGGCGCGCTTGCAGCTGCAGCAGGCAGCTGCCTTGCCGATATTCTGCTTGGGAGCGCGCTCTACGCGCTGCCTACATTTATTATTAAGGGGCTCATGGCGCTTTTCGCTGCGTACCTGTTCAAGCGGATGCCCTCAAAATTCTTTTTTGTGCTGCTTCTTGCCGGGCTCTTAATGCCGCTTGGATACTTCCTGTTTGAAGCTGCGCTCTATGGCGCTGCCGCTGCTTTAGCCGGTGTACCTCTAAACCTTGTGCAGTATGCTGCGGGGGTTGCCTTGGGCGGCCCTGTTCTAAAGCTTGCAAAGTTCCTCAAGCTTCCAGAACCACCAAACCGCTAAGTTATTCAAAGCTTGAAACCCCGTTATAAAGCACCCTGAGCAGAAGCTTTGATATTTCTTCGGGCTGCTCTATCATGCCGTCCTGAAGCCATTTTTGAAGTATGCTTATTGACCCTGTTGTTCCGTAAATCGTTAAATATTCCTGAGTTCGCCCGCTGTGGCTCGGGTTGAACTTAAACGACACAATCCGTGAGAGCTTAAGCACATCTTTTTGCACGTCAAAATCGCAGTTTTCGCTTAAAAGCACTTTAAATACTGAAGCGTTCGCTTTTGCATATTCGAGAATCTGTACCATAACTTTAGATGAAATGCCGCGCTTATCATCGCTTGGCTGCTTTTCAAGGTGTTTTTTTAAATTTGACATTACTTCCTGTACGATGCTCTGCAGCAGCGCGTTCGGGTCTGAATAATGCGAATAAAACGTGCTTCTGTTTATGCCCGCAAGCTCACACAGCGCCCGCACTGAAATTTCGGAAATATGCTTTTCTTGCATAAGCGTTATAAGCGCGTCTTTTAAGAGCTTTTTTGTCAGGCGCACACGCTGGTTTGTTTCAGATTCCATTTCTCGCCCGCCTTAATATATTTTTTGCTAATCCAACACTTGTGGGGGGTAATGTCTTGCCTCAAGCCAGCAAGTCAGGTTTTGTCTGTTGTAATCCAACACAGTGTCTATTATAATACCAGTTGGACTGTAATTCAAGGTAGTGGCGGTAAGTTATGACAGGAATAGCTGAATTTATTATAAACCATAAAAAGACTGTGCTTGTGTTTTTTGCGCTTTTAGCGCTAATAAGCGCTGTGCTTTTGCCGTTTGTAAATATAAATTATAACATGGAAGATTATCTCCCGCCGCAGGCGCAGTCCACCCGGTCGCTCGATATTATGAGCGGCGAATTTTCCATGAGCATACCCAATGCACGCGTAATGCTTAAAGACATCACAATTTCAGAAGCTTTAAATATGAAGCGGGCGCTCCTGACCCAACCCGGTGTTTTAGAGGTGCTTTGGCTTGACGATGTGCTCGATCTTAAAAAGCCGCTCGAAATGTATGATGAAAAAACCGTAGAAGAATTTTATAAAAACGGAACAGCGCTTTTTACGCTTACAATAGAAAAAGGTCAGGAAAAAGAGGCGACAAAGGAAGTTCAGGCGCTTATAGGCGATGGAGCGCTTGCAGGTCAGGCGCCCGACCTTGCAACAACCCAGCATGCGGCAAATGCAGAAGTTTTAAACGCGCTTTATATTCTCCTGCCTGCAATAAGCATAATCTTGCTGCTTTCTACAACCTCATGGATTGAGCCGCTGCTGTTTTTTGCTGCGATAGGCATTTCAATACTTATAAATATGGGCACGAACCTCTTTTTGGGGCAAATCTCTTTTATTACGTTTTCTGTTAGCCCGATTTTGCAGCTTGCCTGTTCGCTTGACTATGCGATTTTCTTATTGCACAGCTTTGCTGACAACAGAAAAAAGTATCCGGACCTTAACGAAGCCATGCTTCATTCAATTAAAGAGTCTATTTCTACTATTGCGGCAAGCGCAGCCACAACCCTGTTCGGCTTTATTGCACTTGTGTTTATGAACTTCAAAATAGGGGCGGATTTGGGGCTTAACCTTGCAAAAGGCATTGTGCTCAGCTTTGTAAGCGTTGTGGTGTTTTTGCCTGCGCTTACGCTCTCTACATATAAGCTTATTGATAAAACAAGGCATAAGCCTTTAATGCCCGCGTTTTTAAACGCGCATAAGGTAATTTCAAAACTTTCTGTTTTAGCTGTGCTGCTTGTAGGGGTTATGCTTGTGCCGAGCTTTTTGGGGCAGGCGAATGTTGCCTTTACATACGGGAGCAGCGACATTTCGCCAAACAGCCGCACAAGCCTTGACAGCGCCGCAATTAAGAAGGAGTTCGGTCAATCAACAATTCTTGTGCTGCTTGTGCCAAAGGGCGATGTTGCAAGAGAAAGAGCGCTCACAAATGAGCTTAAGCTTATAGAGCATGTAACCGGCGTTGTTTCGTATGCGCAAAGCGTCGGAGAGGCAATCCCGCCCGAGTATTTAGATAAAAGCATAACAGAACAGTTTTATTCAAAAAACTATGCGCGGCTTATTGTATATACGGATACACCCCCTGAAGGCGATATCGCCTTTAGCACAGTTGTAAAAATTCAAGAAAGCGCACATGCGTATTATGGTGAGCATGCCCGCTCAGCGGGGCAGAGCGTGAGCCTTTTTGACATGAAGCGCTTTGTTGAAAAAGATAATATCTTAGTAACTCTTATTGCTGTAATCTCTATCTTTTTGGTGCTTGTAATGACGTTTAAATCTGCAATGCTTCCGCTTTTGCTGCTTTTAACGATCGAGGCGGGAATCTGGATAAATTTAAGCATCCCTTATTTTACGGGGAACCAAATAAACTTCATCGGCTACCTTGTTATAAGTACTGTGCAGCTTGGCGCAACTGTTGACTATGCTATTTTGCTTACAACCAACTATACGAGAAGCAGAAGACTCTACCCTAAGCGCGAAGCTATATACAGGGGTGTCGGCGAGAGCTTTAAATCAATACTTGTTTCAGCCTCTACGCTTGCAACTGCAGGCTTCACGCTCAAAATGACCTCAACCAACCCTGTAATTTCGGGGCTTGGGCTTTTGCTTGGGCGCGGCACGCTGCTTTCGCTGCTGCTCGTAGCAGTGTTTTTACCCGCAACTTTAACTTTATTCGATAAAGCTATTGAACTTACAACTTATAAAGCCGGATTTTTCAAAAGCGCTAAGCGCTTTAAGACGATATAGGAGGGATTATATGAAGCCCAGAGCACTTAAACTAATAAGCGCAGTGCTTATTCTTGGCATAGCGCTTAGCGCGCCTGCAGCTGCGCTCTATGGTGAGCCTGCGAAAGTTATAAGCGGGGCGCCTGCACGAGTTGGCGAAAAGGATGAAACAATATACGCAAAGCTAAGCCCGAGCGGCAGCGTATATGCAGCCTATGTTGTAAACAGGCTTAATATTGAAGAACCGGGCAGCGTAATGGATTATGGCGCATACAGCACCTTAATAAACCTTACGGATACTGGAGAGTTAAAAAAGCAGGGCAGTGAAATAACTTTTACTGCAGGGCAGGGGAATTTTTACTATCAGGGCAATATGGAGAATGCTGCGCTTCCGTGGAATTTTGAAATTCAATACTTTTTAAACGGAGTTGAGACAGCGCCCGAGGCGCTTGCAGGCAAAAGCGGGGAGCTTGAAATAAAGCTTTCAGTTTCAAAAAACGAAGATGCAGACCCTGTTTTTTATGAAAACTACATGCTCCAGTTTACGCTCATGTTTGAGCATGAAAAATGCAGCAATATAGCAGCGCCTGACGCAGTGCTTGCAAGCGCAGGCAAAAGCGCAGCAATAGCTTATACTGTGCTGCCAAAAAAAGATGCCTCGTTTTCCATAAAAGCAACAGTCGAAGACTTTGAGTTTGACGGCATAGATATTACCGCAATGCCGTTTTCAATGAACTTTGAGCTTCCTGATACAGACGAGATGGTGAGCGACTTCAGGGAGCTTACAGACGCAATAGCTGAGCTTAATGAGGGCGTAGGCGACCTTAAGAGCGGAGTTTCAACCCTAAAGTCGGGCGCAAATGAGCTTGAGAGCGGCTCGCTC
>JAKJBL010000016.1:20994-22584 GCA_022707005.1 Bacillota bacterium
TAAACTCATGGACGCTCTTAGACAGCTCAGCAAAAATTAAAAATGCGCTTTGGCAGGTTTCGTCCTCATTAAAAAGCGGGCTTGCGGATATGCCGGATTTAAGCGGGCTTGGCGAACTCCCTGCAGGGCTTATAGAGCTTGCGGGCGGGTTAAATGAAATTACAGATGGGCTTGACGCGCTTAAGGGCGGGTTTAGTCAGGCGTATGCTGCGCTAGGTAGTGCCATTGACGGTATACCTAGTGCTTCAGTTACACCGGAAGATATTGGGGTGCTCTTAAGTTTAGTTCAACAGGAAAACCCTACTCTTTTACCCGCTCTCGGCGCCCTTGCATCAACATACGAAAAAGCACAAATTGCAAAAGGCACATACGCTCATGTTAAAGATGCGTTTGACGCGGTTGTGCCAACACTTACAGATATGAGCGGGGGCATAAGACAGGCCGCCGGCACATTAAGCGCAATAGCAGGCGAAATTTCAGGCTCGCTTTCAAAGCTAAGTATGCTTTCAAAGCTTCAGGAGCTTTCCGCAGGGCTTTTAGAGCTATCCGCAAATTACGGCAAGTTCCACGATGGATTAGGTAAATATTTTTCAGGCGTTGGCGAGCTTTCGCAAGGCTATGGAGAGTTTCACTCAGGCATACATGAGTTTGCAGGCGGGGTCGGCAAGCTCTATTCGGGCGTACGCGACTTGCGCAAAGGAACAAATGAGCTTGAGGACGAAACAAGCGATATGCCCGAAAAGGTGCAGCAAGAGATTGACGACAAATTAAAAGAGTATACAGGCTCAGAGTTTGAGCGCGTATCCTTCACATCAAAGCAAAATACGAATATAGGCGTAGTGCAGTTCGTTATAAAAAGCGATGCAATAAAAAAGCCCGAGGAAGCCAAGGCGGGCGAGAGCGCGCCAAAAGAGCAGACCGTTTGGGAGCGCGTAGGCGCGCTGTTTTCTAAAAGCGGCGTGTAATTGTGATTATGTTACAGATAAGCACATGCGTTTATGATATTGTAAGCTTACAAACAGCCTACGGGCATATTACAGGCTTTTAAGGAATCATACGATTGCTTGAACACAAAATCATCATGGAGGTAAAAAACTAATGGAAGAAATCAAGGTTAACAGAATGCCGCTTATAGGCGATATGGCGCCGAGCTTTAAAGCAGTTACTACACAGGGCGAAATCAACTTCCCGGAGGATTATAAGGGTAAGTGGGTCATTCTCTTTTCACACCCGGCTGACTTTACACCTGTGTGCACAACCGAGTTTATGACATTTGCAACAATGGCAGATGAATTTAGGGCGCTTAACACAGAGCTTGTCGGGCTTTCTGTAGACTCGCTCTATGCGCATATCGCATGGCTTAGGAAGATTAAAGAGCTTGAGTGGAACGGCATGAAGGATGTTGAGGTCATGTTCCCGTTAATTGAAGATATCCGCATGGATGTTGCAAACAAATACGGCATGATTCAGCCGGGGCAGTCGAACACCCAGGCTGTAAGGGCAGTATTCATTGTTGACCCGCAGGGTAAAATCCGCACAATTCTTTATTACCCGCTTTCAATGGGCAGAAACTTCGATGAAATCAAGCGC
>JAKJBL010000170.1 GCA_022707005.1 Bacillota bacterium
AAAGAGCTTGCTGCCTCGAATACCCGTGCTTTAAAGCGCATTCGTAAAAGCCCTTTTCCTCTTTGCTAAGAGTAAACGGGTTCTCTAATTGTATTGGATATTTTCCAGTCAACAGGCACTGGCGCGAAATGTTAGTTGTGGTTGGTATTAGCGCATAAGAGCACTGCTGCTCATATTCTATCCCCCCAAAATGCCGCGCAAGTATATTAAAATCAAATAGGGACATACCATCCATCACAATTAATGCTGCTTTATCTCTTGCTATATAGTCAAAGACTTTTGGTAATATGATAGGCGCTGCACTGCTTGTTTGCCCGGAGAGTTTCGCATAATCAGCCAAAATAAATTGAAGGAAGGCATAGTCAACAAAATCCCAGTCTGCATATAACCCTGCTCTTGCGGCATAAACATCCGCAGAGGATTTAATCACGGCTATGTCAAACCACTCGAAACAGCTTATAGGCTTACCGCAAGAAGAAAGCCTCTCCTTAAGGTTTAGCCTTTGAAACTCCAAATACTTTTTTACATTGGCAGGAGAAAAGACTGTATCTGTTAAAAAACGCTCCGTATCCTGCCTTGAATGCTTATCCGCAAATACTTCCCCATATGTAAAGGCAATAATGTCTAAATCTCTTATATGCTCCTTAAGCACCGCTTCGTTAAGCTTAGGGAAAACAGCTTTCAACGAGAGCTGTACTTCATAGAAAACCTTACGAATATCATACGGCACATAGAAATCATCTGCTACTATTACCGCTAAGCTTTCATCCGAAGCCTTGAACTCTTTTTCAAATCGCAGCCTGAAAGCCTCAACATCATCATACAAAACGACATTATAAGAAGCCTCGCTTAGCATTTTATAATAATTAAAAGCCTTGTTGAAGCCTTTATCAAAGATTAAAAGGCGTTTTTCATATTTAATTGAAAGCACTCCGGCTACTAACTCTGCAAGCGCCATATCATCACACCAACCGTATGAGCACTAGCTTAAACAAGCTGAACCTACACTCTCCCAAGGCTTAAATCATAGTACATAAGCAGCTTATCATCCTCCTGAATAACGCTTTCCGGCAAGCGCTCTGCTGTTTCGACAATCAGCTTATAATTCTTATCGGCCCAGAGTTTTGCAAAGC
>JAKJBL010000171.1:0-813 GCA_022707005.1 Bacillota bacterium
ACAATTTCAAAGGGATACTGCCCGCGAAAGCCTGCTTCCTGCATTGGCGTAATTACATAACATTCGTGCCCGAGCCGCCCAAGCGCGCTCGCATATTGGTAGGTGACCCTGCCTACGCCGTCAACAATCGGCAAGAATGTGTCATTGCATAACGCGATACGAAGCATGTTTAAGCCTCCATAATAGAATGTGCAGCCCTAATATATTTTACCATGAAAATTTATGATAAAATTTGAAGAAATTGTAGAAATGCTTACTTGCCTACGCAAAACCGCTCGAAAATGCGGCTTAGCACTTCGTCGTCAACATTTTTGCCTGTGATTTTGCCAAGCGCAACGAGCGCAGCGCGGATATCTATTGAGGCGCAATCCATAAGCGGGCTTTTCTGCGCTTCAAGCACTGCAAAAAGCGCATCCTTCAAGCAGCTTATATGCCTCGAATTTGTTATATAGGCGCCCTCTGTTACACCTGCAAGCTTAAAAAGCGCCTCTTTAAGCGCATTAAGCCCTAAGCCTGTATGCGCGCTTATTAAAATTGGGGCTTCGGGAAGAATTTCGTTTGCCCACGCAGGGCTTAAATCTGATTTTGTTTTTAAAAGTATGCGCTCCATGCCCTTAGTTTTTTCTAAAAGCGCATAGTCCTCATCTTTTAGCGGCTCGCTGCCATCTAATAAAAGCAGCGCTGCGTCAGCGTTTTTTAAGGCACGCTCCATTGCTTCTATGCCCATGTATTCGGCCTTATCCTTTGGTTCGCGCATGCCCGCAGTATCAAAAAGCCGAAACGGCACGCCCTTTATGCTTATGCTCTCTTCAA
>JAKJBL010000171.1:855-1103 GCA_022707005.1 Bacillota bacterium
TTGATTTGCCGGAGTTCGGCCTGCCCGCAAGCACTGCGCGAAACCCTTCTCTAAGCACCCTGCCTGTTCTTCCAAGCTCTATGAGCGAAATAAGCGAAGCTTGTGCTTCCAAAAGCGAGCCCGGAAGCTCCAAAAGCACATCTTCTTCAAGCTCTTCAGGATAATCTATTGCTGCGCTTATGCCTGAAAGGCTATCAGTCAAAAGCGCCTCAACCAGGTGAATTTCCCTGCTTAAGCGACCGCTGAGC
>JAKJBL010000172.1 GCA_022707005.1 Bacillota bacterium
CACAATAACACGAGTTTGGAGACCCATAATGAAGCTTGAATTTTTCGGCGCTAGCCGCTCAGTAACAGGCTCATGCCACATGCTAAGCGTAAATGGCTTAAAGCTGCTTTTGGATTGCGGAATGCGCCAGGGTGTAGATTCTAAAGGTCTTTACGGCGAGGGAGACTTCCCTTTTGACCCTTCCTCTATTGACGCAGTCGTGCTTACGCATGCGCATATAGACCACAGCGGTCTTCTGCCCCTTTTAACTAAAAGAGGTTTTAAAGGCGTTGTGCTTTGCACTGAGGCTACTGCATTGCTTGCAACGATTATGCTCCCTGACAGCGCGCATATACAGGCGCAGGAGGCGGACTGGCAGAGCAGAAAAAACCTGCGCGCAGGCAAAGCACCTGTTGAGCCGCTTTATGATATGGAAGATGTGCAGGCCTGTCTCAGGCTGTTTCGCGGCGTGTTTTATGATGAAATCATTAAGCTCTTCCCAAACGTTCGCGTACGGCTCAAAGACATAGGGCATTTGCTCGGCTCTGCTGCTATTGAACTTTGGGCGGATGAAGGCGGCAAAACAACAAAGCTCGTATATTCCGGGGATGTGGGCAGAAACGACAGACCTATAATTCAAGACCCTGAGGAAGTTAAAGATGCGGATTATCTTATTCTTGAAGGCACATACGGCGACCGCGTACACCCGCTTAAAACAGAAGCTGATAAAGAATCAGAGCTTAAAGAGGCAATCCGCGCTGCTCTAATGAGAGGCGGCAACCTCGTTATCCCTTCGTTTGCAGTTGGCCGCACGCAGGAGCTCCTTTATTTTATTAAGCGGCTGCTTAAAAGCGGCGCCCTGCCTGAGCTAAATAATATCCCCGTATATATTGACAGCCCTCTTGGCATTGAGGCTACAAAAATTTATGAGCGCGCAAAAGCGTATCATGATGAAGAAGCGCTCGAAATGTCAAAGGACGGCTCCCCGTTTGATTTCCCTAACCTGCGCGTTGCGCTAACAAGCGATGAATCTAAGGCAATCAACGACATAAGCGGAAGCAAAATTATTATTTCTTC
>JAKJBL010000173.1 GCA_022707005.1 Bacillota bacterium
TGCTTAAAGCAGCTTTTAATTTGGTAAAATTCTCCTTTTGCAAATCACTAATTTTCCCCTCGCCCGACCAGGTAAAATGAGTAGTGCCTAATTGATAAATGTCACCTTCAATTTCTGTTTGTACTGTTAGCAAACAACGATTCATCGAATTAGGGTCTTGATACGCGAAAAACTCAGGAATTTGATTGGCATTACCAGTGTAATAATGTTTGCGCGTTTTTGCTAAATTTTTGGCAAAAATACACAAACCCCATAAACCATTAGTTGGTAGATGTGGATTGTCCTTAGTCACTTTAGCTTGAGAAACAAAGCTATATTTTTCTAAACCAGTTCTTTGACAAATTTTTTGGATATCTTTGGCAAAAACTTCTTGAAGGCATAAAACGTCTGGTTTTTCTTTGTCAAAAAATGGCAGGATTTTATCGTCTAAATGTTTGTCACCTTCAATATTTAAAGAAATTAATTTCACCTTAACCCATCTAAATGTTATTCCAAAAAATCCTGTAATTTTTTGCGTCTGCTTGGATGTTTTAATTTACGCAAAGCCTTAGCTTCAATTTGTCGAATACGCTCTCTTGTCACTCCAAATTCGCGACCCACTTCCTCTAGGGTCATGGTGCGATTGCCAGCCAAACCAAAGCGCATCCGTAGCACCTTAGCTTCCCGATCGGATAGGGCTTTAAGCACTTCTTCCACGTTTTCAGTTAACATCTGTTTACTGGTTGAATCATAGGGAGAAACCTGTTTGTCATCGGCAATAAAATCACCAAGGGTGCTGTCATCCTCACCATCACCAACTGGCATCTCTAGTGAAGTAGTGTTTTGAGAAATCTTGAGAATGGCCCGTATTTTTTCTGGCTCAAGATCCATTTTTTCACCAATCTCTTCTGGAGTTGGTTCCCTGCCTAATTCTTGCATTAGACGTCTAGAGGTACGCATTAATTTATTAATGGTTTCGACCATATGTACTGGGATACGAATGGTACGAGCTTGATCAGCAATGGAGCGAGTAATGGCTTGACGGATCCACCAAGTAGCATAAGTGGAAAA
>JAKJBL010000174.1 GCA_022707005.1 Bacillota bacterium
TGTCCGAGCTGCTTCCCGCAAAAGCGCTGGAGGCAAACCTGGCCTTGTTACAGTAATAAGTTTATCCCAGCTGGAGGGTATATGAAACTGCTTAGTGCCCCGAAGCTTATGGGGAATTACTTGTAATTGTTTCCTATATAAATAATTGTGGTTGTATTATTACAATAATGAACTCTAGGATAGTGCATCCACTCTTCTGTCTGAAACGGTAAGGAAGAGAACCAATAAGCTTCGTAGCATTACAGCATGTTACTATTGACAGAATCCTTTTATGCAGATAATGTATCTATCAATAGATGCATGCGGGCTTGATCCGCACTGAAAGGATGTTGTTATGATAAGTGTACACTCAACCGTTAGTCGAATGGAGTCTATGAGAACCGGTATGTTCGGGCCGTATGGCGGAGCGCACGTGCCTCCTGTGTTACAGCCGAAACTTGCAACCCTTGCGGATGCCTTCCTTGAAGCGCGGGTAGACCCTGCTTTTCGAGCTACGCTTCGGATGTACCTACGCGATTACGTTGGAAGGCCAAGCCCTTTATATTATGCACGGCGCATGTCCGAAAGGCTTGGCGCTCGGATTTACCTAAAACGCGAAGATCTTAACCATACAGGCGCGCATAAAATAAACAATACTTTGGGACAAGCGCTCTTAGCTGTCCGCATGGGCGCAAAAAAACTGATTGCAGAAACCGGGGCAGGGCAGCATGGGGTTGCCACCGCAACAGCCGCCGCTCTTTTAGGGCTTGAGTGCACGGTTTTCATGGGTGCAGAAGATGCACAAAGGCAAGCGCCTAACGTAGAGAGAATGAAGCTCCTGGGTGCTGAAATTATAACTACCGATGCTGGCACTGCTACGCTTAAGGATGCAGTAGATGCGGCTTTAGCGTATTATATCGATCACCCGGATGTTTTTTACTGCCTTGGCTCGGCGGTTGGTCCACATCCGTATCCAGCTATGGTTCGTGAGTTCCAGTCGGTAATAGGGGATCAAGCTCGAGCGCAAATTGTTGATGCAGAGGGGCGCTTACCCG
>JAKJBL010000175.1 GCA_022707005.1 Bacillota bacterium
ATGGGCAAGGACAAGACGCCTGTTAGAAGGCTCTTTGACTATGGGGAAGAAAACTTCCTAAAAGCGCTTCCGCTAAAGTATGTGCTTACAGTTACAACATCAAAGGGAAACGATGTAACTTTAAACGGGCTTTTTATTGGCAGGGAAAGGGCGCTGTTTGAACATGCAGCATCTTTAAGCCAAAAACGCAACCTCATTTTTACGGATGAGCCGTTTAAAAAGGTTGTTGTGTACCTTGAAGCAAACGAATTTAAAAGCACCTGGCTTGGCAACAAGGCGATTTACCGCACGCGCATGGCAATTGCAGATGATGGCGAGCTGATAATTTTAGCGCCCGGTGTAAAGCGCTTTGGCGAGGATGTAGAAATTGACAGCCTTGTGCGCAAATACGGCTACAGCGGCAAGGCGCACATAATTTCATGCTTTAAAGAACACGATGACCTTAAAGCGAACCTTTCAGCAGCAGCCCACCTAATACACGGCTCAAGCGAAGGGCGCTTTAAAATTACATACTGCCCCGGCTTTTTAACTAAAGAAGAAACAGAGGGCGTCGGGTTTTCGTACATGGAGCTTAACGGAGCGCTTAAGCTTTATGACCCAAAACGCCTTATAGACGGGTTTAATGATGTAAATGGCGAAAGTATCTTTTACATTAGCAACCCTGCGCTCGGGCTTTGGGCGGACAGGGCTAAGTTTTAGTCCCAATAAACTTCCTCAGAAAATACATATATATTGCATGATAGTAATAAATCCACTACTGTCTAGGCAAAAGGCGTAGATGTATTTATTGTACGTTGCGATTTGAGCCTCAGTATTTAATGATGGAAATTAGATCAAGTTCGGCTTGAAGGTTGCTTATTATTGGGTAAACCTTAAAATATCATGCGAATTTAAGAGTTAAGATTAAGAAAGAGGAAATAGGCAGGAGACCATTTATGTTTAGGGTAGTTAGTAAGCGTCAGCTCCACGACACAGTAACGCTTATGGAAGTGCATGCGCCGCTTGTTGCAAGGAAGGCGCTTGCAGGGCA
>JAKJBL010000176.1:0-396 GCA_022707005.1 Bacillota bacterium
ATGGCGAAGCGCAGCCAATTCCGAGTAAATCCGGGCTAATCACCACACTGGCGCGCGCGGACGGCTTCATTGCTATCCCGCGTGATAAAGAGGGCTTGCGCCAGGGCGAATTTGTGGAAGTAACACTATTGGAGAGGTAAAACATGGCGTTTGAATATTTAACCAACATCCCCCTGGAAGAAGCCCGGGAAACCTACCTGAAGGCGCTGCAGCAGGCCGGCCTGAGCTATAAAACAGAAACCATTCAGACCAGCTCCGCCCTGGGACGGGTGACCGCGAACGCGGTGTACGCCCGGATCAGTTCTCCACACTACAACGCCTGCGCGATGGACGGAATCGCGCTGGAGGCGAAGCGGACTTTTGGAGCTTCTGAGACCACACCAGCGCGCCTGAGCG
>JAKJBL010000176.1:409-1026 GCA_022707005.1 Bacillota bacterium
CTTTTGTGTGGGTAAACACTGGCGACCCGCTGCCTGAGGGCTGCGACGCGGTGGTGATGGTGGAGGATGTGGTGCAGGAGGGGGACGGCGTGACGCTTTACGCGGCAGCCCTGCCCTGGCAGCATGTGCGTCAGATTGGTGAGGATATCAGCGCCGGAGATATGATTGTCCCCTCGTTCAGCGTGCTTTCCCCGGCGGCGCTGGGGGCGCTGCTGGAATCCGGCGTGCTCAGCGTGGAGGTGGTTTCCCGCCCGATCGCGGGGGTTATCCCGACCGGGAACGAATTGGTGGCTCCGACGGAAGACCCGCAAACGGGCAGTATTATCGAATCCAACTCTGCGGTCTTCGCGGGTATGTTGGAGACCTGGGGCTGCTTTCCCAAAATTTACCCGGGCGTGAAAGACGATCCCGCCCTGATTGAAGCCGCGCTGCGGCGCGCCCTGGAGGAATGCGACCTGGTCGTGCTTAATGCCGGTTCCTCCGCGGGCAAGAAAGACTTCTCCGCCGACGCGATACGCCGGATTGGCGAAGTGGTTTTACACGGCGTGGCAATCAAACCCGGCAAGCCTGCCATTCTGGCGCACGCCCGTCCGGCTGGCAAAAGCGTGGTGCCAGTG
>JAKJBL010000177.1:0-309 GCA_022707005.1 Bacillota bacterium
AAATGATCAATTTAGTAAATGCCGGAGATATTTCATGATTGTACAACTTTTGAATAAAGATGCGGTTGTCTATACCTACGATACCGAAACCAAAAAAATCGAGATTAAAAGCGACTTTTTGCGTAAGCAATTGGAGCGTGGAATAGCAATCCCAACAGCTAGACAAGGCGATTTTGGCGGCAGAAAAATTGTACTGTTACAAGACACGGAAAATTTTCAAGTTGCCTTTGAAGAATTTTTCGTTAAAAAGTTAGACCAATCCGTATTTCATTGGGAAGTCACAAGTTTGGGTTAAGAAAGTTCTTACTA
>JAKJBL010000177.1:319-990 GCA_022707005.1 Bacillota bacterium
CCAATAAAGGCATATTAGGAATTTGTTCTGTATTTTATTAGAACTGAGGCGTACTGTACAGAAAATGAAGAATTTGATTTGTGGTAGGGTTTAATGCAATCATCAGTAGTTGGTTATGATGGACTTATAGGGCAATTGGCGGCGGTTTCTATAGAGCCTGTGTTTGTTAAAAACCCGCAAGGAGTGTTGGATACAGCGCGTACTGCTTTTGAAACGGGGTTTGCTGCAAGACTCAATCGGATTACTCATTGGCTTTATCAACGAAGCGCGGTGGAAGGCTATGTTGAAGTAACCCATAAGGGTTGGGCGGGGCAGCTAAAGCAGCTTGATAAAGAACTATCAGACACATCCATCAAGGTGGAGGAGGCATGCCGCTTTCTTCTTGCAAAAGGGCGCCCGAGTGAGCGATCTAATGCGCTAGCTAGTTTGCTGTATATTGAAACAGTTGCAACGGCTCTCAAGAAAAAGAGTGAAAAGCTGCAGCTTATTTTGGAAAGCAAACCTTATGCTCAGGCTCTTGAATACTTTAAAGCTAAGGTAAAAGAATGCTCTGCCATTGCTACAAAACTCAAGGTTGAAGAAAGGGCACAGGCCCTATTTTGTATGCTCACAGATGTTGATGCCAAGCGTGCTGGAATAAAGGATATCCTTGGTAATGAACCTGCCGTTAT
>JAKJBL010000178.1:0-671 GCA_022707005.1 Bacillota bacterium
ATATCTCCGTGGTTATCTATATGAGTTTTTAATGGGTGATTTGGGCCAAAGTTTAATGTTAAAAAATGCTTACGGAACAAATCAGGAACATCTTGAGCCAGATGTTATTGCTGATATTCCCATTCCTATTCCTAAAGACCGGACAGTAATTGAAGCTATTGGTGAAAAGGTTCTGACTTCAATAGAAAATCTTGAAGCATCTATCGCTGCAGCGAGTCGCTCACAAGATTTGCTTAGAAGAACATTGAATAAAGAGAGTAATGTTCTTTGAAGTAACAGTAAATAGTAGCCATAAATCATAACCCCATACGTTTGAATTATTTTAATCTTGAATTATTGATAGGATGTGGGGTTCCGCTTTTGTAGGTGCAAGAGACGTTGTGTTTATCTTTCAAGGAATGCTAGCACCGAAACCGACACTTTATAAATAAGGTTACAAAAAAAATATTGACCACATGCATTGTACCAATACACGTGGTCTTATGTGGTGCCGAAGGTGGGACTCGAACCCACACGGTATCGCTACCAACGGATTTTGAGTCCGTCACGTCTGCCAATTCCATCACTTCGGCGCAGATGCAATTTTACCACAGAATTTTTTCATTTGCAATTGCTTTTATTCAACGGCATAAAATCAATCAGATAATCCTGTTTTACAACCGGCGGTAAAA
>JAKJBL010000178.1:701-969 GCA_022707005.1 Bacillota bacterium
GAACGATTCTCGTGGTCTTTGGAACCTGTTTGACTCTGAAAACGTATTGATTATGAAAAGTTAAGGGGGTAATAAGATGAAAAAAACAAGCATCATACTGTTTTGTATCATTTTGGCGGTATTCGCGGTATCCGGATGCTCATCCTATAATAAAGGCTATGATGAGTCAACAAGCGATGCCAAGGGCGGCGTCGCCGCTCCGCAAGCGCCGCAAGAGGCTCCGGTTCCGGCTCCGGCTGAAGAGGGCGAATATGATTACGGAAAAGAC
>JAKJBL010000179.1 GCA_022707005.1 Bacillota bacterium
CCCAGCATCTAGAACTCTTGGAATACCATTAATATCCCCCAAATTCAGCTTATTGTATCTATACTTTGCACAACCCGCAGTAAGGATTACTGTATCTTTTGGTAGCGCTTCCGCAAATTTTGTATAGTAATCACGGGATTTCATTCTTCCGTCACATCCTGCCATTACGAAAAATTTCTTGATTGCTCCCGATTTAACCGCTTCGATTACTTTGTCGGCAAGGGCTAAAGTTTGGTTATGGGCAAATCCCCCTATTATCTCGCCTTTTTCTATTTCTTCTGGAGCCGGCAGGGTTTTTGCCATAGCAATAATTTCTGAAAAGTCTTTTTTACCATCTTTTCCAGCAATAATATGTTTACATCCTGGGTATCCGGTTGAACCGGTTGTAAATATTCTTGATCTGATTTCTTCGCTTCTTGGAGGAACGATACAGTTTGTAGTAAATAATATTGGCCCATGAAATGGTCCGAATTCGTCAACCTGCTTCCACCATGCATTTCCATAGTTCCCGACAAAATTATCATACTTTTTAAAGAATGGGTAATAATGAGCCGGCAACATTTCTCCGTGCGTGTATACATCAACTCCGGTACCTTTTGTTTGTTCTAAAAGCCTTTCTAAATCAGGCAAATCATGCCCTGAGATTAGGATAGCAGGATTTTTTCTTACACCAATATTTACTTTTGTGATTTCTGGATGTCCATATTTCCCGGTATTTGCCTTGTCAATCAACGCCATGGATTTTACTCCATATTCTCCTGTTTCTAAAACTAAAGCCACCAACTGATCAACGGTCAAATCATCTCTTAAGGTCATCGCAAGAGCTTTGTATATGAAAGCGCTTATTGAGGGATCCTTTTCCCCTATATTCTCCGCATGTTCTGTATATGCAGCCATTCCCTTCAGCCCGTAAATCACGGTATATTTAAGACTTCTT
>JAKJBL010000017.1 GCA_022707005.1 Bacillota bacterium
GGGTCGCCCGAAAGAATGACTATATTGCCGCTTGGAAGGTTAGCAGCCATATATTCGCCCATCAGCTGCCCAATTCTAAACTGGTCAAAAGTTACATAAAGGTCGAGTTCTGCATTAAATACCAGGCGGTCATAAGAGATGACTGGAACTTTTGCAGCATGTGCAATTTCTACAATATTCTTTGCTGCTTCGCCATCATGGGGTGCAAGAATTAGCGCATCTATACCTTGTGAAATGAGGTTTTCGCATTGAGACTGCTGCCTTGCCGCATCATTGTCTGCAATTTGCAAAGCCATTTCAATTCCTGAGTCAGCGGCTGCTCTTTCGAACGCCTCTTTATCAAGCACCCAACGTTCCTCTCTTTGTGTAGGCAGGGAAACACCAATCTTAATTTTCTTGCTCTTTTCCGGTTCTGGCTTTGCTGCCGGCTGCCCGCTGCACGCAACCATGCTGAGCATTAGAAATACAACAAGAACAACAGCCAAGACTCTCTTTAGGTTCATTGTCTTTCCTCCTTTACGGTCTGTTTATTTTTTATCGCAAAGCCCGGTTAGGTCTGCTGATAAAACTTTTCTTTAGCAAGTATGATGCCGCCAAGTACGGGCAGCTCAACATCGTTATGGAAAACTAAGTTATGTGAACCTGCACGCGCTTCGAACGCTTCAACAAACGCTTTTTTGAAAGTATTGCTTTTGTATAGGCTTCCCGCCATAACAATATCAACCTTTGACTCAGAGAAAAAACCAAGTTTGGAATATACTGAAAAAGCGATATCAGAGACAAGGCCGGCAGCCTGCTCAACTAATTTTAGGCAATATGGGTCGCCTTCGTCTGCAAAATCCATTAAGGGGCGCGCTGCGCTTGCAATTTCGTTCATTGCAAACTGTGAAAGCATCTTAGGGAGGTCGCTGTAGCTGCTGACCCCGAAAAACTCACGGAGTCTTGCAAAAACAGGCTGGGGCTCTTCGTAGCCGTCACAGTATCTAAGCAGCGCTTTAAGTACCTGAATACCCAGCCAGCCTCCCGACCCTTCATCGCTAATAGGGCTGCCCCAACCGCCTGAGCGGGAGGTTGTTCTGTTTTTGGCAACGCCTGTTGCGACTGAGCCAGTGCCAGCTATAATGCAAAGCCCGGGCGGGGTGCCTTTTGAATAGAAAGCAAGCTCCGAGTCGTTGCATATATATATTGAATGTTCACTTATTTGTGTTGATGAGGCAATGCTGAGATAGTGCTGGTAATCGCTTGGCGAGTCGCATCCCGACATTCCCATTACAAGCCCGAGCACCTGTTCTGGAGGTGCTTTTGCATCCGCAAGCACCTTTTCAATTCCCCCGAGAATTATCTCCCGTTCATCTTTGTCAGGGGTTATTTTGTAATTTGTTGACCCTGAATAGTAAAACGAATTCGTTCCTGTTAAGCAATCGTAAAGGCAGAATACAGTGTTGCTTCCGCCGCCGTCAATGGAGAGAAGATATTCTTTATTCATGCTACACCCCCAAATCCTGCACGAGTTGGGTTCGTATTGTAGCCTCACCAAGGCAGAACAAAACAAGACCTGTTATGCCGGTTTTGGGGTTTTTATCGTAAAGTATTTCAGGCATGCTGCTTTTTGGCGCATATACGCTTACCTTTTTAACGATGAGCTCTATGAGTTTATCGTTAAAAGTCTCGCCTCCTAAAATTATTGCATCAGGGTTTAAAACTGCTATATAGTTGGCAATTGCCCCGCTTAATACGCCTGAAAGCTGTTCTAAATACAAATGGTCGGGAGTATGCTCTTTTTTCTGCTCATAAAGAACAAAATCCCTCAGCAGCCCTTCAAGATAGCCGCCTGTTGAGGTATAGTCCTCTTTATTTGGGGTTAGGCTAAGCGGCGCCATAAAGCCAAGTTCCCCAGAAAAGTTTGAGGAGCCCCGATAAAGCCGTCCGTTTAGGATTATCCCTGAGCCCATACCGTTTCCGGCGTATATATATACAATATTATCAAACGTGCTGCTTACATGAGTGTGATAAAACCCGACTGCAGAGAGCTTTACATCGTTTTCAATACAGACTGGCATACTATAATGCGAACTAAGCGCTTCTATAAGATTGTAGCCTTCCCAAACCTTAATTTTGGGTATTCCAATTAGACGCCCGTCCGGAAGAACCGCACCCGGCACACCTACGCCTATAGCCTTGACTTCTGACGGCGCCTTTTTGAGCATGCTGTCGATTGCAAGTATTGTTGACTCGAGCGCAGCCTGCCCGGACGAACTATCGAGCGCATAATTGCCTTCAAAAAGCATTTTTCCTGTGAGGTCTGCAATACAGGCTTGATACTTGCCCCAGTTGTAGTAGAGCGCGATAAAGCAGCCGGCGTTATGGTTTGCCTCAAAGAGCATGGCTCTGCGCCCAGCGCCCCTTCCCAAAAGACCGGCTTCTACCACATAATTAGCTTTTACAAGTTCATCAACCAATTTATTTACAGTAGGCAGACTCAACCCGCTGATGCGTGAAAGTTCGGGCTTTGAAATAGGCCCCTTATCAAATATCAGTTTTTGTATTAAGGATAAGTTTACTTCCCTGAGTACCTGGGGTTTACCGATAGCATTATTCATATATCGAACCTTAGTGCCGGAGAATATAATTAATAAACTTTATTAATTAGGGTGAGTATACCACTGCATTCTTTAAGTGTCAATATATTATTTTGCAATATTATAGAAATATATAGCCGAATAAAATACCGGTTTTCATAAAGCAGCGTGCTCTAAGTTACTCATAAAAACAAAAAAAGCAGGCGCTTGGCCTGCTTAATGAGCCGCAGCTTCAGGTGACAATTTTTAAAATGTCATAAAGTGAGTTGACGAGCGCCCAGTTTTGCGCGAACGGGCGCATGATGTTCCAATAACCGCCGCCGAGCAGGTTATTTTGTGTTATTACATCCCATTTCTCTTTTATGCTGCGTACATCTTCAAACCATACTTCATTGCGGCTTCCGTCAAGCGCAGTGTAGAAAAAGAAGGGTGACTGTGCAGTTTCGTCATATTTAATTTCTGCATTATGAATTGCTGCAAGCTCTACTGCAAACTGGTTGCCTATTGAGGTGCCGGCAGTTATTCCCTGCTCAAAGGGCAGGCGCCAGACATACCCGTAATTAGGTATGCCCATATAGATTTTCTCAACAGGTATTACTGTAACAGCATAGGTTACAACTCTTTTAACCTGGTCAATAGGCGCTACAGCCATAGGCGGCCCATGGCTGTAACCCCATTCGTATGTCATTAGAAGCACTGTATCCGCAATTTGCCCAATGCGCTCATAATTATGCGCTTCGTACAGCAGCCCCGGGTGTCCGGCAGAAAGCTTAGGAGCGAGGTCAACGTTTACTGTAAACCCTTCCGCATTCAGCCTTTTTGTGGCGTTTTCAATAAAGGAAACAAATGCGTCCGCATCTGAGGCAACAACATATTCAAAATCTATATCTAACCCGAGATACCCCTTTTCTTTCATTGTGGCGATGATATTGTCAATTACAACATTTTGGAGTGCTACGTCATGGAACATGCGCCCTGCGCGCATAATATCAAAGGTGCCGTCTTCAGTTATAGCGCTAAGGAGCATTATAGGCGCGACCTTGTACTCATAAGCCAAATTTATCATCGCCTGGTCGTCAACGCCAATCAACTCACCTGTTTCTGTAAACCCATAGCCAAAAATCGTGAGCTTTGTCAAAAAGGGAATTGCGCGTAAAAGCACATTTTGTTCAATGCTCGTATATGCATAGCCGTTTACCGAAGTTTGGCCGAGCTTTTCGCCCTTGTAGCTTATTGTGAGCTGCTCGCCCTCAAAAAGAACTGGTGCAGTCATTAAATGCGGGTTGTTTTGCAAAAGCGTAAGCACCGTTGTTGAGTATTGCGCTGCAATGGATGTGAGCGTTTCTCCCTGCTTTACAGTATGCACTGTTTCAGGAAACTGAATTATCAGCGCCTGGCCGACAACAAGCACATTTTGGTTTTCAAGACCATTGTCCGTTATTATTTTTGCCGGGGATACATTAAAGCGGCGTGCTATTTCAACTAGCGAGTCGCCGCTTTGAACAACATAAATCTGCATAACAGTCACCGCCTTAAAGGAAATCATGCTATGCATTTATATTCGGCTTTAATAACTAATATGAGCTGTTACGCGCTTTGGCGCACTTACGCGTTATTCTTTATAATGCTGCTCCCTCGCGTGAGCCTCATCGCGGATTTCATCACGCATTTTTTCGAGCGAGGAGCGCCTTCTCTCATTTTTCTCGAAGAGATCCTGTTTCAATGTTTTATCCGGAGTTTTTTGTATCATTTCTTCTGCTGCTTCGATATTGTGAATAGTTCTGTCAATGCTGTATTGCAGCTTTTCTACATTATCCCGCCGGTCATCGGGCTTTGGGTTGGCCTTATCGCTGTTTTCTGTGGATTTTTTGCCGTCTTGGTTATTGGTATTGATATCTTTCATTTTGCGCCTCCATACTAAGCCTTTTGCTTAAATTATGGGCTATGGAGGCAGTACTTATTCAGAAGACTCGCTTAGGTCAGCTTCAACCCGATTTCTCCCGTTTAGTTTAGCTCTATAGAGCGCATTATCTGCAGGCGTAAAATAGTTTGGGTTATTAAGCACTTCAGGTGTGAACTTCATAACCCCGAAGCTTGCTGTTATGCGAATGGAAATGCCATCTGCCTTAAATACATGGCGCTCAAGCTGTTTTCTGAGCTTTTCAGCTGCTGCAAGAGCGCCGGTAATATTGGTTTCGGGCAGCAGCAGCAAAAACTCCTCCCCCCCGAGCCTGCATATTAAATCTGTTGTGCGAAGCGAGGCTTTAAACAGTTGGGATACCTGCTTTAAAGCAGTATCACCTACATAATGGCCATAGGTGTCGTTAATATTTTTGAAATAGTCCAAATCCAAGAGTATAAGACTTGAGGCATGACCCTTGCGCGCCATTGCTGCAGCTTCACGTTGTAAAGCTTCATCAAAAAAACGTCTATTCGGGAGCCCTGTCAGGCTGTCTGAAAACGCGAGCTGTTCAAGCGCTTTGTTTGCTTTTTCAAGCGCTTCCTGCTGCACCTTTATATGGTTTCGCTGGTTTATATTTGTCGCGTTTGCTCTCCAAAACAACAAAGAAATCACAAACCCGAGCCCTGCTGCAGAAAGCCCGTTTGCTCTGTGATTAAGCAAAAAGACATCAGGCAAAGCCACAGTTGTTTTAACAAGAAAGTAGAAAGCGGTATAAGCAAGTACAAAAAGAATAAGCGCTAATGGCGGCCGAATGTAGTAGAGAGAGCCGACAATAATACATACAAGAAGAAACGGCGTTATGCTTGTTAGCACAAGCTGGTCAATTGCTACAATAACTGCACCCGCAAAAAGCAATGCAGCGGAAAATACATAAGTTATTGCAGAAGCTGCTTTGTGAGAATTCCTTTTCTTGCTCATCCAATATGTTAGGAAGAAAGCTATAATCATAAAGAGCAGCAGCGAGCTGTGAGCAAGTATAATGCTATTGTGCCACATAAGCCTTGAAACACTGCCGCCCGTTTTTGTAAAAATAAACTGAAGAATGATAAAAATATGCACAGGGATTGCAGCAAGCGAAGTGTAGCATACGCGCTTCATATTAAGAGCTGCACATTCTTTGCTAATACCGATGTTTTCTATTCTGCGGCCTTTGAGCATCTTTGAAAAGCTTGAAGGGAAATGCTTAAACGCTTCTTTAAACTTAGAGAAGGTCTCCATTAAAAGCCGCCTCCTTTTATTAACGAACAGGTCATATTACAAGCCCTATAAGAGATGTCTCTTTTAGGCTAACCCGCTTGCCGTTGCTTCACGTTTATACTCTTCGAGTTTCGCATCTGATACATTGAAATAGCGCGCAAGCGCTTTTAGCGCATATTGGGGGCGTTTTTCAAGGCATGCACGCAGCTCTTTAACAGAGGTTTCCCATTGAGAAACGGATGCATGTGTATTCCAGCGCTCCAAATGCCGCTTCATTTCGGGCTTTAACTCTGAAGCTAACTCATCAAGGAGCTTTGTTAGGCGTTCGGGCGTGTAGTGGTTCATAACTACATAAACATAGCGCTTGACAAAGCGTTCCCTCCAAGCTGCATTTGCAGGCAGACCGCAGTATAAATCCATATTTGTCAAACTGCCGTCGCGTGAGGGCACGCCTTCGTACTTGAAGTAGCTTGGGAGAATGTCCCGAGTCGGGTTGTTTGCTGAAAACCCAAGGTCCATATCATAAAGCACAGGCCGCCATTTGACCTTATAATCCCAGGAGCGCCAGTATTTTTGGTTGAACATGTCAGAGTTTGCAAAGAAGGTTTGAGTGATTAAATAATCAATAAGGTAATCCATATCAACCCATTCGCAAAACTGCGCATAGGTTGCGTCATCGCCGAGGTTACGGCCTCTGCCAAAGGCGCGCACGCGCTTGTAATCGAGATTCTGCCCTGCAAGCGCCTGAACATTTCTGCGGATAATATCCACTTCATCTGGGTCGACTCCATAGTGGCTCTTAAGATAATCTTCGTTTTGATTCTCATTTAAATCATAAATACCCCAATACCTGCCGTTTAAATACATAACTACAGGTCTTGTCGCGATATTGTCCACATAAAGCCCTTCTGCAGCCAAAGAAAAGTACGAATCTCTAAGCCTTGCTCTTGGGCGATCCTGGCCGCCGCTTCTAAGCGTAAGCGATGAAAATGAGGTTATTTCATAGTCCTTAAAAAACGGATAGTTTACAGAACTGCGTCCATACCCGCCTCTTAGAAAAACGCTTAGGGACTTCTGCGGCAGAGTGAGCGTAGATGAGCCGTTCGCGCGCAGCCCGCATGGGAAAGATGCGCCAAGGAGCCCCTCCGTTTCGTAGAATTCCATATAACCCTCGCGTTCAACGCGCTGGCTGCGTTCGGTTGCTGCATATACAGCGCTTATTGCTGACGGGTCTCCGCTTAAGCACACAACAGGAACTGTATGCGGAGCTTCAAAAAGGAAGGTGCTTGTTGTTATTTCGCTTTTTAAGAGCCCCGGTGCAAGAGTTATTGCGCGAACAGGCGTGTTTTGGCTGATATTTATTGGCGCTGTGTATTCATGGGATGCTTCAGTTGGTTTTGAGCCGTCAAGCGAATAAAATATGCGACCTTCTGGGGTTGGCGTAGACATTTCGAGCAAAAACGGTTCCTTATTGTAGAGCGCAGTCTGCTTAAATACAGGTGCGCCTGCATAGCCTTTGTAATAAGCTGAGGTGTTTTGCGCGCTTGGAGTTGGCGTTTCGAAAAAGACTCGCTCACCTGAAGCGTTGAGCACATCTCTGCCTGAGGTATTTGAGGGCCTTAAGATGCCTGTAGTGAACCAGTCGCGCGTTATGCCTTTTGAGTCCGTTAAAAGAAGGGTTTCGCCGCTTGCAGAAATCCCGAATGTTGCGGTGTTTTCACCCTGTAAAGAAGTGCGGCTTGATGCGTATAAAAGCGCATAACCTTTTGGCGGCACTGTAAGGCTTTTAATTTTGTATTTATTCGGCGTTGAAATATCGTCGCTTATATACCAGCCGGCAAGGCTCTTTTCGCTGTTTGTCGGGTTATAAAATTCAACCCAGTCGCGCTTTCTGCTTTTAGCAGGGTTAACTGCGCAGACTTCGCTGATAATTACTCCGTCAGGGTTCCTGTTTGGCACAAGTATAGGCTCTTCAAAGCCTTTGCTGTCATTTTTAGCACACGGTGTAGGTACGGCAAAATATCTAAGCTCAAAATTTAAATCCCTGCCTATGGATATGTTTTGCCCAATATCAGCAGGCAAGGGCAGGCTGTCATAGCGCAGCCCGTCAAGATTTGTTAAAAACAGCGCCGAATCCCGTTTGGAAAGCCCAAAGGATGCATGAAGTTCACCCTCGAGTCTATCCTTCCCGGACAAGTATACTAAAAGGTACTCCCCCGCGCCAAGCTGCATATCTGGCAGCGCCCATTTCGTCAGCCTGTCCTCATCATCGGAAAGATAGTACCCTAAAAGCGAAACTGAAGTTTCACTTCGGTTATAAAGCTCAGCCCATTCGGGTCTGTCGCCATCGCTGTCAATAACGCTGTAGCGGTTTTTAGGGAGGACTTCATTTAGAATAACAGGGTCTTGCTGTTCCATTTGAACAGGCTTCATGCTTGAAAACCTGCGTTCATCATTTTGCTCGCCAGGGGTGGGGAAGGCGGTGTATTTGTTTGCGCCTTCAGTGCGCACAACAGCAATATTGCCTGCTGCAGGGCTCTCCCAAGAAAGTTCGCCTATGACTGTGCCGCGCCCATTGCTTATATAGAGCGCAGAATCATCCTCGCTCAGGCGAAAACCTGCGTTCAGTTCGCCGCTTTTGCTGCTCTTTCCGGAGAAAAACACAATAATCCGCTGCCCGGGCTGAAGCGAATAATCGGGCAGCTGCCATTTCATAAAATTCTGCGGGTTGTCCGAGAGCCAGTATTCTGCAAGCGGCAGAACCTGGGCAGTATTGTTGTAAAGTTCTGCCCACGGATAGCATCTGCCGTCTTCTGCCTTAAGCCCGCTTTGGTTGTTCGGGACTGCCTCGCTTAAGATGAGTGACTCCTCTCCTGAAGCGTAAGAAATATCTTCAATCGACGCAACGATTTTGTCGCTGTTTTTACTGCCTGGAGTTGGAAGCGCGCAGTAGCCGAAATTGCCGGCTTCATCGCGCGCATAGGAAATATCCTGATAAAGGGAGGGAATATCAACCTTATCTATAATATTCAGCGAGCGGTCAGTCAAATACAGGCTCTCGCCTGCTTTTGAGAGCCCGAACCCTGCGCAGTATTTGCCTTCTGGAAGGTCGCCTTTATAAGAAGTGGCATAAATTATGATGTATTCGCCTGAGGCAAGGCTGATATCAGGGAAGACCCACTTGCGCGGTTCGCGGATATTGTCGCTAAGCCCAAAACCAAAAAGGCTTATTGTGTAGGGCGAGCTGTTATAAAGCTCAATCCAATCAGGAGAGCCGACAAGCTCATCCACAAGCGAATGTGAGTTGGATGTAACCACCTCGTTAATTATGACGCCACCGCTATGTTCAGAAAGCGCAGTTAGCGCAGTGCATCCAAAGCACAAAAGGCTTGTGAATGCACAAAGCATTATTGCGCAAAGCTGTTTTAAAAAGAATGTCCGCCGCAAAAAGGCTTCCCCCCAAAGACGTTTCAATCATTATACCACGCTGCATATATCAATCGCAAAGCAGCAAGGTAGAATATGAGCACCACAAAATTAGTATGGTGTGGTTATTTGTGCTATATTTGTACTATGGATGATGTAGAACTGCTTCTAAAAGCGCATTTTAGCAGATATCCGCTCATGGAGAGCCAGGATGCAGTAAAGCTTTTATACCAGGGCGAATTCGGGCCGAGCCATTTAACTGCCTGCGAGAGCGGAAGCTTTGAGAAGCTAAGCGCTGAATACGAAGCTGCGGCTAGTACGGGTGAGCCGCTTAATGACTATATATGTGGCGGTATGAGTCGGGTGCATGTTGCGGCTGCAAAGGCAGCGGGTATTGCACCCTTAACTTTAAACAAGCTTTTCCTTCTTAGCGCAAAAAGCCAAGAAGGGAGCATGACGCGATTTGAGGCGAAACTTGCCTGCCTGCTTAAAATAAGCGAAGAAGGCGCGCCCTTTACAAAGGCAGCGCTAAACAGCTTCCTTAGCAGATGGCGGGCGCTCAAGATGCCTAAAATATCCCACAGCAGCGCTTATAGGGAGCATTATAAGCCTTCATACAGGGTGCTTATGAGCAGATATGCAAACTTTATTCCTTTATTTGCGGCTGTAGATAAGCGGTTCTTACAGGGCAAAACCACGACAATAGGAATAGACGGCAATTGCGGTGCAGGAAAGAGCACGCTTGCAGGCTTGCTTGCTGCCGTATATAAAAACAGCTGTGTAATCCCAATGGATAACTTCTTCCTTCCTAAAACAAAGCAAGCATTATTTCCTCATGGGGGCAATGTCGACCATGAACGGTTTAGTCAGCTTGCCTCTTCCATTAAACGCTTTGAAAAGTTCAGTTACGCCCCTTTTAATTGTTTAACAGGCGAGTACGCTAAGCAGGAGGAAGTGCTTCCTGATAAGCTGATTATAGTCGAGGGTTCGTATTGCCTGCATCCAAAGCATTCAGCGCTCTATGATATAAGAGTATTTCTCGAATGTCCGCATGACGAACAGCTTTTGCGCCTTGAAAAGCGCTCACCTGAAAAGCTCAGCCGCTTTATAAACGAGTGGATACCCTCCGAGAATGCGTATTTTGAAAGATACAATATTAAGCACAGTTCTGACTATGTTTTTAAAACATAAAAGCTGTGCCGCAGCTTAATTGCGGCACAGCAGGTCAACTTCGCATCCCAAAGCATTGTCAGCTTAGCTGTTCATACGCAAGCCTGTCCCTTTCACGAATTACAGCGCGCTTTATTTTGCCGCTTACTGTTTTGGGCAAAGCCTCAGTAAACTCAATTATCCGCGGGTATTTGTACGGGGCAGTAGCCTTCTTTACATAAACCTGCAGCTCTTTAATTAGCTCCTCGCTAGGCGAATACTCCTTTGTAAGCACGACTGTAGCTTTTATTGCCTGCCCGCGTGCAGGGTCAGGCACAGGCGTGACAGCGCATTCGAGCACAGCAGGGTGCTCCATGAGCGCGCTTTCAACTTCAAAAGGCCCTATTCTATACCCCGAGCTTTTAATTACATCATCCATGCGGCCAACATACCAGAAATAGCCTTTCCCATCCTGCCATGCAGTATCACCTGTATGATACCAGCCATCATGCCAAACTTTTGCTGTGCGCTTTTCATCTTTATAATATCCCATGAACATGCCGGGCGGCTTGCCCTCACTCGTATCAATGCAGATTTCTCCTGTTTCACCAAGAGTTGTCGGGGTGCCGTCATTGTTTAGCAGGCATACTTTATACCCTGGCGCAGGCAGACCCATGGAGCCTGTGCGTACCTTCATAAACGGGAAGGTGGCTAAAAGAAGCGTTGTTTCGGTTTGGCCAAAGCCCTCGTAAATTTCGAGACCTACCTTTGATTTAAACTGCTCAAACACCTCAGGGTTAAGCGCCTCACCGGCTGTTGTAACATGTTTAAGACTGCTTAACTCATAGGTTTCAAGCGGCTCTCTAATAATATAGCGGTACATTGTAGGCGGCGCGCAAAATGTTGTAACGCGGTATTTTTCAAGTTTGCTTAAAATATCCGCAGCACAGAAACGCTCAAAGTCATACACTAAAATTGCGCCCTCGCACATCCATTGACCGTACATTTTTCCCCAAGCAGCCTTTGCCCAGCCGCTATCCGAAATCGTAAAATGCAAACCATCCGGTTCAACACAATGCCAGTAGTTTGCAGTAGAAATATGCCCAAAAGGGTAATAGAAATCATGCGCAACCATTTTGGGGTAACCCGTAGTGCCTGAGGTAAAATAGAGCATCATAACATCTTTGCCGCATGCAGCATCAAAAGGGCGGGGGAAGACGGGTGAGGCGACCTCGACAAGCGCATCGAACTCAAGAAATCCATCAGGAAGAGGCGCAGTTTTTGTTTTTGGCGAACGCACAGCAGCAAGCATCTCCACAGAAGGGGAATCCTTGAGCGCTTCTTGAAGCTGTTTGGGGACATCATCTTCAAGAGTTGTTATTGCCATTCGTGCGCCTGAGGCATTGAAACGATATGAATAATCACGCGCAGTCAGCATGTGCGTAACTGGGATTGGGATTGCGCCAAGCTTATGCATACCAAGCATTATGTGCCAGTATTGGTAATGACGTTTTAGCGCAAGGAGCACAATGTCGCCTTTATGGATGCCAAGCGATGAAAGCGCGTTTGCTGCGCGGCTACTTAAATCGCTAAGATCCTTAAAAGTAAACTCGCGTTCCTCGTTTTCGGAACTAACCCAAAGCATGGCGCGCTTTTCGGGGTGCATTTTAGCAAGCTCATCGATTATATCAAACCCAAAGTTAAAATCAACGGGTTCATTAAGACGAAAGCTATTATAAAATTCAGCATGAGATTTGTATTCGGCTGCATTGCAGTATTTATCCAGCAGTTTCAAAAGAAACGCTCCTTTCTTCTTCCGAGGGATTATTTTATTACAACTGCGAGAAAATGCGCGCGCTCTCCGTTTCGGGCGCCCATTGAATGCGGAATAGACGAATCAAAATAAACAGAATCTCCGGGGTAAAGCGTATAAGTGTTTTCACCAATCACCATGCATGCTTCACCCTCAAGCAGGTACTGAAACTCTTGCCCTTCATGGGCTGAAAGCTCTGGCATAACCCCGGGTTCAACAGTAACAAGGAAGGGCTCTGCGCGTTTTTCGTTAAATGTGTGTGCCAAGGCCATGTACTTGTAAGCCTTGTTGCGCTCAACGCTATATCCGCAGCCTGCGCGCACAATAGAACACGCTGAGAGCTTCGGGCTTGAGCCGCTTATAATATCCATAACCTCAACCCCAAGAATTCGCGCTGCGTTAAAAAGAAAGCTGAAAGAAAAATCCTTTTTGCCTTTTTCATGTTTTTCATACTCCTCAAGCGATATGTTTACCGCCTTTGCCATATCCGCAGCGGAAATAGCTGAAATTTCGCGCAAGGCCCTAAGGCGAATGCCGATTTCCATAAGCTGCTCTGTCATGTTGCACCTCCAGTTTTGAAGTCGGGTTGAATAGGGACAGGAATATTGATTGCCAAGAAAATCACCTCCGTAAAAATAAAAAACGCTTTCGTCTCATACAGAGACGAAAGCGCTGCTTTCGCGGTACCACTCCGTTTGCGCTTACGCGCCAACTCAAAGAGCACAATCATGCTCTGCCCCCAAATAACGGAGGGGCGTGCCGGCCAAGTCTACTCGCAATAGCTTTTGGTTGGCAGCTCAGGGGTGATTAGTTCGGGCGTCTGCCTTACCGCCTTGCACCTACCGGCGGCTCTCTGAAAGGCTGCTTTCCAACAGTCCCCATCATCGCGAAAATATATGCTGTTGATTATAAGATGATTATATGCCGCTGTCAACTGGTAAATACTACTGTTCAAATATTACGGATGATATCACATATCACTTATAAACTCTATCTTGACGACAATATATTGTACCTGTTATAATTTATCTGGTAGTACCAGAACTTTTTAAGGATGAGCCATGTTAAGCCAATCTACTTTAAAAGATGCTTTCGTGCATGCTGTTTTGGAGGATATCCTATCAGGCCACTACACAGTAGGTCAAAGGCTTCCTTCAGAACGCGAATTTGCAAAGCTTATGAATATAAGCCGCACTGTTGTACGCAGCGGTATAGCAGAACTTGCCGCAAAAGGGGTCATTAAGATTCTTCCCCGTCAAGGCAGTGTTGTAGCCGATTTTAGAACGAACGGCACAATAAGCATTGTTAATGCAATGCTCACAGAAGGCTTCGAGTTCTTTCATGAGCTTTTAAACGACTTCATTGCTGCGCGCTATTTATTCGAATGTGAAACAGCATCGCTCGCTGCCGAACTCCGAACAAAAGATGAGCTTACAGCTTTGTTTGAAGCACTGCAAGACGAAACAGAATATTGCGGCGCTTCAAGCCATCAAATAGCGGTGCTTACTTTTGCTTTCCACAAAGCGGTAGTTGCTGCAAGCCATAACCTTTTTTATTCTATCATTATAAATTCAATGGAAAACACTTATGTCCAATGCCTTGTGCGCAACTATAACGCGGGGGTTTCTTTTAGCGAAGTAAAAAGGCGGCATGCCGAACTCTTTGAGGCTATACGGCTTAAGGACCCACCTCTTGCCAAGAAAAAGATGAAATATGTATTGGATTGCCGGGTATGAAAAGCATACCCGGTTATTTATTGGCATGCAATTATAGCCCAAAACGATTTCTGGTTGTGGAAATCGTTGCAATAAATTAAAGGAGGGACAAAATGCTTGATCGATTTGATGCCATTGTTATTGGCACAGGCATGGGGGGGCTGGCAGCAGGCTGTAATCTCGCAGCAAACGGCTTAAAAGTGCTTATGCTCGAACAGCACAATCTGCCGGGAGGTGTAACAACAAGCTTTAGGCGCGGCCGGTTTGAATTTGAGGCGTCAGTACAGGTTATTACTGAGTATGACACGCATGCTAACCCCGGGCCTATAAGGAAGTTCTTCGTTGATGATTTAGGAGTGGATATCGATTTCCCATTGCTCACCAAAGGGCGCTACTGCCATTTTGATGATGGGCGTGAGGCTTATGTTCTGCCTTTAAAAAAGGAAGAGCTTATTAGCTTTATTGAAAAGCGGGTACCGAACAGCAGTGCTTCTATTAGGGCTTACCTTGATTTTTGCGACAAACAGCTTGCTGCCATAAACTACATTAACGAGCAAGATGCAGCAATAAAGCCGGTCGATCTTATTCTTAAACACAAGGATTTTATTGCTGCCTGCGGGCTAACCGTTAAAGAGGTAACAGATAAGTTCGGTGTTTCGGCAAAAGCGCTTGAATATCTCAATGCCTATTGGACATTTACCGGGCTCCCAATGGAGGCCATGTCCTTCCCTGTATATGGTTTAGTGCTCTCTGTTATGTCAACGACTGCAGTATATGCCCCAAAGAACACAACATTTGAGATTTCCGCAAGACTAGCAGAACGCTTTATGGAAATGGGCGGAACGCTCTTATACAACACAAGGGCTGAAAAGATCTTAGTGGAAAACGGCCGCGTAACTGGTATAGTTACGAACCGGAATGAACGTTTTCTCACAGGCGAGATTTATAGCAATGCACTGCCGCATAATGTGTTCAACAATATGATTTATCCAAAAAGTGAAGTGCCTATACAAGCCTTAAAAAACCTCAATATGCGCTCAGAAGGGACCAGCTTCTTATCCTTATACATGGGGCTTAACAGAAGCGCTCAGGAACTTGGCTTGACTCACTTTATGTATTACTTTGCGAAAGACGGAAATATCTCAGCCATGTATGACAAAATGAGCCGTCTTGAGCCGACGGACTGTTTTGCCGGCATGTGCCCGAATCCGTTAATACCTGATGCTTCACCTGAGGGCACATGTATCTTCCATCTTGAAACCTTAACAAAAAGTGCTCCATGGGCAAGCCTTTCTCAGAAGGACTATTTCAGCAAGAAGAATGAACTTGCAAAAGACCTTATTGACAGGGCTTCAGATGCGTTAAAAGTTCCTATCAGCAAACATATTGAAGAAATCGAAGTCGCAACGCCCATGACATTTTCACGCTATATCGGTTCTTATATGGGCAATGTTTATGCCTATGATCACCGAGTATTTGATTCTGTTGTTGTAAAGGCGCTCTCCCAGGATAAGGAACGGCTTATCTCCGGGCTGCACTTTGTGGGAAACTCCGGGTTGCTGCTTGCAGGATTTCCAAGCACAATTTTATCCGGACGGCTGGCTACTGTTGAACAAATTAAAGCGCATGCAGCTAAAGAAGGGGGGCAGAAATAATGAAAAAGGTAGGGCTAATTCCAGGCTTATTTGCATTTTTGCGTATGCTAAAAGCACGCAACGAAAAGAAGGCAGCTGCAGATGGAAACACCCGTGAAGACCCGATTACTGCGCTGGCTAAAGCAATGCACCCTGATGCTTTACATCTTATTGTTACGCAGGTGCGTGAAGAAAACGCTACTGTTAAAACATACAGGTTAGCAAGCCGAAACGGTGCGCTGCCGCTGTTTAAGCCGGGCCAATATTTAAGCATAAAGCTTAATATCGGGCAAACATCAACAGCACGGGCTTATACTATATCATCTGCACCTTATGAGGCTGATGACAATGGCTATTATGAAATAACAATCCGTCATAAGAAAGACGGGTTTGTCAGCCCCCATATATTTTCAAGTTGGGAAGAAGGCACAGAGGTTGATGCCACAGGCCCTCATGGCGATTTCTTTTATCAGCCGCTCAGAGACAATCCAAATATTATTGCCATTGCCGGGGGAACAGGCATTACACCCTTCGTCTCTATGCTAAAGCAGTTTGCTTGTGATGCCAATGCTCCAAGCCTGACTTTAATCTACGGCTGTTGTGATACGGATGATATTCTGTTTGAAGATAAACTCAAAGAACTTTGTTCAGACTATCCCGAACGCTTTAGACGCTTCAATACGTTCGAGAAATGCGAAAGCGACTCAGGGCTTCGAAAAGGGTTTATAACTGCAGAGTTTATTCGTGAATGTATAGGCGAACCATTGGAAAAAAGCTTTTTCATTTGCGGGCCGGAGATTATGTACGAATTTCTCGCTAAAGAGTTTGCAAGATTTCCAGGGCTTGAGTATAAACAAACTAGATACGAACTAGGTGGGATGCCACTAAATACAGGGCGAATTGCCGGCTTCCCCAAGGATGCTATGAAAAAGAATGTTATGCTCCATATTAGAAATGAATTCACGGATTGGCATATCCCTGCATCAACAGATGAGCCTATACTTGTTGCGATTGAGCGCGCAGGAATAATACTCGATTCAAGATGCCGCAGCGGCGAATGTGGAATTTGCCGCAGTAAGCTCATTAGCGGCGATGTATTCATTATCCCTGATAAAGACGGAAGGCGCGCGGCAGACAAAGCCTTAGGCTATATACACCCCTGCTCAACTTATCCGCTAAGCGACGGGGAGATACTTATTCCACCCGGAAGGCCTGCTCAGACATAATTGGTTACTTTTGAAAACCTGCAAAATTCCATAAATATAAAAGCCCGCAAACAGTGGGCTTTTATGCGCTATTGACTATTGTGGCGATGGCTTGTCAGCATAAGAAGTAACACAATCCGTTTATGAGCACTAACCGTTTTAGTTTCCAAGAGGCAATTTCAAAACTGCTTAGGTCTGCTCCCAATTTAGTGAACGCTGCACAGCGCGGCTCCAGCCGCCTTTTTTTGCCTTGCGTTCAGCTTCGGTCATTTGCGGCGTAAATACTCTTTCTGCCTCGTAATTGGCTGCAGTTTCGTTTTTATCGCGCCAAAGCCCTACGGCAAGCCCTGCTGCATAGGCAGCTCCAAGCGCTGTGCTTTCAATGCTCTTGGGTCTGTGTATGCTGCAGTTTAGGATATCCGCCTGAAACTGCATAAGCACGTCAGAAACTGAGGCGCCTCCGTCAGCTTTTAAATCTGTTAGCGTTAAGCCTGTATCAGCTTGTATAGCCTCGGCAAGGTCTGCAACCTGATATGCAATTGCTTCAAGCGCAGCCCTGGCAAAATGGGCGCGGGTAAACCCTCTTGTAAGGCCGACAAGCGCGCCACGCGCATACATATCCCAAAAGGGCGCGCCAAGCCCTGTAAACGCCGGCACAAGATACGCTCCAAGCGCATCTGGAACGCTTTGTGCAAGCGCGCTGACCTCAGCTGCGTGCTTAATTATGCCTAAATCATCGCGAAGCCATTTAATTATGCTGCCAGCGTTGAAAACGCTTCCTTCAAGCGCATACTCCGCTTTTTTTTCACTAAGTCCCCACGCAATTGTTGTAAGCAGGCGGGTACGGCTTCTAAGTGGCTTGCTGCCTGTATGCATCATTAAAAAACAGCCTGTTCCATAAGTGTTCTTCGCCTGCCCGGCAGACAGGCAGGCCTGCCCGAAAAGTGCAGCCTGCTGGTCGCCTAAGGCAGCTGCTATGGGTATGCCTGCAAGCGCTCCAAGCCCTTTAAAGCTTTTTGAAACAGTTCCATAAATTTGGCTGCTTGGGCGTGGTTCGGGCAAGAGCGGGCTTGGGATATTCATAGCCCTTAAAAGGGCGCTGTCATAGCTTAGCGAATTTATATCGAAAAGCATTGTCCTTGAAGCATTTGAATAATCAGTTGCATGCACCTTCTCGCCTGTCAAGCGCCAGATTAAAAACGTCTCTACTGTGCCGAACAAAAGCTTGCCCTGGTCAGCTTTAAGCCTTGCGCCTGGAATGTTATTAAGAATCCATTGCAGCTTTGTGCCGGAAAAGTAAGCGTCAATTAAAAGACCTGTTTTTTCTGCTACATATTCTTCAAGCCCCTGCGCTTTAAGCTTTTCGCATAGGTCTGCAGTACGTCTGCATTGCCAGACTATCGCGTTGTAAATCGGCTTTCCTGTTTCACGCTCCCAAACCAGTGTTGTTTCGCGTTGATTGGCAATACCAATAGCAGCAATATTGCTTGGATTTATTTTGGCTGCCTCAAGTGCATCCGAAACAGCCTGAATTTGGCTTAGAAAGAGTTCTTCGGGGTCGTGTTCGACCCAGCCTGCTTTTGTATAATACTGCTTAAATTCATGCTGGGCACTTGATACAGGGTTCCCTTTTTTATTAAAAAGTACTGCCCGCGAGCTCGTAGTGCCCTGATCCAGCGCAAGAACATATTGCTCCATGCACGGCACTCCTTTGTAAAAGATTTGGTATGATTCCTTTTTGAATTGCTTGAGGCTATTGTATGAAAAATAACCGACGCGCGCAAGCAGCTTCGCCATCTGTATTTAAGTAAAACCAAAGCTGATGCGGAATTTATGCAGCACAAGCCGTCTTAAAATACACCTAATGGAGAAAAACAGAGAAAAATGAATATTTAGCGAGCAGAAATGGGATAATATTCTCTGATAATGGGTATTACCTGCATTTGCCAACTATTTGTGCTTGCAGGGATTGGGAACTTCAATTATTATAGTATTGTTAGCACTCACTTTGAGTGAGTGCTAACAATACAAATCAGCTATTATTTAATAACATATCAAGGAGGTATGCATTATGAAACTCAAGCCTTTGGCAGATCGAGTCGTTATCAAGAGCCTTGAAAGCGAGGAGACAACAAAAAGCGGCATAGTACTGCCCGGCACAGCAAAGGAAAAGCCCCAGATGGCGCAAGTGCTGGAAGTCGGTCCAGGCGGTACTGTTGACGGCAAGGAAATAACCATGTATGTCAAAGCGGGCGACAGGGTGATTTATTCCAAGTATGCCGGTACAGAGGTAAAACTCGACGGTGAGGAATACATCATCGTACGCCAGAACGATATTCTGGCAGTAGTTGAATAAGAATTCGCATAACGGAAGGAGAGAAAAAGTATGGCTAAGCAGTTAAAATACGGTGAAGAAGCCCGCCGCGCGCTTGAATGCGGCATGAACCAGCTTGCTGACACTGTCAAGATTACTTTGGGTCCAAAGGGGCGCAACGTAGTGCTTGATAAGAAATTTGGCGCACCACTAATTACAAATGACGGCGTTGTTATTGCAAAAGAAATAGAACTTGAAGACCCATTTGAAAACATGGGCGCACAGCTTATAAAAGAAGTAGCTACAAAAACTAATGATGTAGCAGGCGATGGCACAACAACCGCAACCCTTCTCGCACAGGCAATTATACGCGAAGGGCTTAAGAATGTGGCTGCGGGCGCAAACCCAATGGCGCTTAAACGCGGCATTGAGGCTGCAGTAGAAGAAGCAGTAAAGGAACTCCAGGATTTATCAAAGCCTGTTAGCGGGAAGCATGCAATCGCTCAAGTTGCTTCAATTTCAGCAGGGGACGAAAATATCGGAACTTTAATTTCCGATGCTATGGAAAAGGTCGGCAATGACGGTGTTATTACAGTCGAAGAAAGCAAGACCATGAAGACCGAGCTCAACATAGTTGAAGGTATGCAGTTTGACCGCGGGTATGCCTCAGCTTACATGGTTACAGACACAGAAAAAATGGAGGCAGTGCTCGACAACCCCCTTATCCTAATCACAGAGAAGAAAATCTCAAATATTCAGGAAATCCTGCCTATTCTTGAGCAAGTCGTGCAGCAGGGGCGAAAGCTGCTGATTATTGCAGAGGATGTTGAGGGTGAAGCGCTTGCTACAATAGTCGTAAACAAGCTTCGCGGCACATTTACCTGTGTTGCTGTTAAGGCGCCCGGCTTTGGCGACAGGCGCAAGGCAATGCTGCAGGATATTGCAATTCTCACAGGCGGCCAGGTGATTTCCGACGAACTCGGAATGGACCTTAAAGAAACCACAATTTCACAGCTCGGTTCTGCGCGCCAAGTTAAAGTCGATAAAGAGAACACAACAATTGTTGAGGGAAGCGGCGAACCTTCTGAAATCAAGGCGCGCATCAACTCAATTAAGGCGCAAATCGAAGAGACGACTTCTGATTATGATAAAGAAAAGCTGCAGGAGCGCCTTGCAAAACTCGCAGGCGGCGTAGCAGTTATTGCTGTTGGAGCAGCAACTGAAATCGAAATGAAGGAAATTAAGCTGCGTATTGAAGACGCGCTTAACGCCACACGGGCAGCAGTCGAAGAGGGCATAGTGCCAGGCGGCGGAGTAGCGCTTCTTAATGTGCTCGAGGGTGTTAAGGCGCTTGCAGCAAATGCCCAGGGCGACAAGAAGACAGGCATTGATATAGTCGTACGCGCGCTTGAAGAGCCTCTGCGCCAAATCGCAATTAATGCGGGCCGCGAGGGTTCGGTAATTGTTGAAAATGTCAAAAATGCAGCAAAGCCCGGCTATGGCTATGATGCAGCAAAAGATGAATACTGCATGATGGAAGACCAGGGCATCATCGACCCGACAAAGGTTGCAAGAAGCGCGCTTCAAAATGCAGCTTCAATTGCAGCAATGGTGTTGACGACAGAGAGTCTTGTTACTGATATTCCTGCTCCTGAGCCTGCAGTGCCTGCAGGCATGGGCGGAGCGCCCGGCATGTATTAAGGCTTTATAGAACACAGCTTGCCCCGATGTAGTACATCGGGGCAATTCTTTTCTCTATGCAGTGATGCTTTAAGTGCTGGCGTATAGATATTCTGTGTGCTAAAATACAAAATATGAATTTTGAGTGGGTAAAGCGTGAAAAGGTTTAGAATTTCTTTGCTCATATTTTGCCTGCTGCTTAGTGGCTGCAGCAAGCAGGAACCTCATATAGATGCCCATGCTTCTTTAGGGTTTGCGCCAAAAAAGATTGCAAACGCTTATGAGCTTGAAAACTTTTTTAACTCTTCTTTAAGCAGGGCTGAGCTTACAGCTGATATTGACTTAAAAGACAGAATGCTTAAAGTATCAAGTTCGCGCAGCGAGTTTGAATTAAACGGTAAAGGGCATACGCTCTATGGCAGCGCGCCCTGTCTCATCCGCCTTGAGGAGGATTGCACGCTTGCGCTTTTTGATATAAAGCTTGAAGCCCAGGAAATAGGCCTTGGTCTTTTGGGAGATGGCAGCCTAAGGTGTGCAGGAGTAGTTATTAAAGGCAAAACTCATGCAGTCCAGGCTGCTGGAACAGTTAAAGTTTTAGAAAACAGTGATTTGGAGCTTGATTCATCAATGGGCTCAGGGCTGACTGCCTCAGGGCTTGAGGTAATGCAAAACGTCCGTCTAAGTTCAAAGGCAGCTTTGAGTGCCTTAAATCTTGGCAGGCATGGGTTAACCCTGAATAAAAATTCCGAAGTTTCATGCGCTGCTCAAGGATATAATGCTCTAAAAACAGACGGAACGCTTAATATGGGTGAGGGGGCGCTCCTTAAGGCGGAAAACACAGGGGAACACAATGCTGCTAAAATAGATGCTTTAAAAGCAGAGGCAAATGCAAGAATAGAAGTTAAAGGCGGCAAGAACGGAGCTGGGCTTTTTATTATGGAGCAACATGAGGATATAGAGCTTAAAGGTTATTGTATCCCGGAGCTTAGGGTTGAAACGGGCAGGGGTACAGTTGTATTTGAGGAGAAATAAACGTGAAAAAGAGAATTTGTGCAGGTCTGGCGCTTCTGCTCGCTTTTTTATTCTTTGGCTTAATACTTGTCTCTGTAGTACATTCGTAAAGTATCATTCTTAAGCGCCTGCGCTCATATTCTCCGAATAAGGGAATAAAGAGGCGGGTGGCAAATTTGTATGCAAAACTAAGGTCTATATCCAATCACTTATCCGTCAGGCGTATATTTTTGCGGCTCTTAGCAATTGCCGCAATTCTTGGTGCTGCCTCAGTTTATGGGATTCTCCATAAGCAGCAGCGGCTTGAGGCGCAGGCATCAACCGAAGTAGAAGAGCAAAAACCTGCGTATATCCGCTGGGTGGATTTTCAAGTACCACTTGCTGTGCTTGAGCAGGCGCTTGAATATGATTTAAAATCCCATAAGGCAGATGAATCCGTAAAGCTTGGCTGGGTTGAACTGCTTGCTTATACAGCTGCTAAAACCGGCGGTTCGTTTAAGGCAGGTCGAAGCACGACAATGGATAAGCTGGTCGAACGCCTAAGAAGCGGAGAGCCGCTTGCCTCAATTACAGAAGGTCTTAAATACTACAAGTATTACGAAGAAGCCTATAATGCGGTGCTTGGCGAGTTTGTCGGTGAATATGAGGTGCTTGGCGAAGGCGGCAAGCCTGAGCTAAGGTACGGCTTAAAGGTATATTCACCTATTGCGCGCGGGTACAATTACGGACACTCTGATGACTTTGGGAACCCGCGCTCATACGGATACAGACGGCTGCATCTTGGAAACGACTTAATGGGTTCAATAGGCACTCCGATAATTGCTGTT
>JAKJBL010000180.1 GCA_022707005.1 Bacillota bacterium
GTTATAGGTTAGCCTGAAGTCCTGTTCTCCGGCAAAATGCTCGTAATACACTTCGCCCTTTTCGTTCGTTGTTCCAAAAACTTCCCAGCCTCCTCCTCCGCGTTCAACCTTCCCTCCGCTTAGCGGTGCGCCTACGTGATTCACAAGGCGGATTGTTACTTTACTTGTTTGAAATACCAATTCTCCTTCAGCTGCTTCAGTGAGATATTTTTCTACAGATCTGCCGTTTGCAGTTACTCTTGCTTTTGTCCGGCCGCTTAGAGCATCACTATCATAGCTTACAGCACCATCTTGATCGGTTATATATTCAGTCGCCCATGAACCGCCGCCAAGCTGAACTTTGGCGCCAGCTATTGGAGCCCCGCTGCTATTTATTACCTTAACTTTTATTGTGATGCTGTTCGTTTGCGCAGGCGAGTCTAAACCAGCGCTTGAAAAAGCTGAAACGTTAGAGAGACTAAAAATCAAGCTAAAAACAAGAAGTAATCCTATAATATTCTTTATTTTCACAATATATCTCCTTTAGTAATCCATAATAAAGCTCATGCTATAAATAATCCTATCTCATCTTTCGTAACGCACAAGGTGCTTCGCACAGCTCTAAACACAGTTATATATCGACTTAATAACCATTTGCAGCCTATGCGCATGTTTTTATGCAGAAACCTTGAATATTATTTTGTTTCCGCATCCACATATAATTATAAACCTTTTAAAAATATTATAACATATATGGATGCTGGGAACTGCTGCCAGATTACGTCAGTATCAAAACCAACTGTTTCGTGCATCCAGACAATTAAAAAACTTCTTTTGCAATTGCTGCACAATAAAGGGCCGCCCGTTATCGAGCCGCCCTTAAAAATAGTGCAATGAGGTATTTATGCAG
>JAKJBL010000181.1:0-607 GCA_022707005.1 Bacillota bacterium
CCAAAAACTGTTGCTCCACATCCAGAGCAGTCCACCCTGCAGTTTGGAGTAAGTTCTTCATCATATGCTTTTTTACACTCTCGGATCAGATGATCCTTAGAAACACCTATATCAATGTGATCCCATGGTAATACTTCATCAAATTCCCTCTTTCGGTTTGCATAAAAATGAGGGTCTATACCACATTCACTAAACGCTTCCATCCAACGGCTGAACTTAAAATGCTCACCCCAACTATCAAATTTACATCCCTTTCTTACCGCTTCTAAAAGGACTTAATTCAGGGTCGTGCCAACTGTATTTAATATATTTGCTCTTAATCTTACCCTGTAAAAACTTCTGCTTTTCCCTCAAGGTCTCGATATCATCCTGAGGCTCCCATTGAAAAGGTGTAAACGGCTTGGGCACAAAAGACGAAGTACTCAGCGAAATGCTCAGTCCCTTACCCCTGTTCTCCTTAGGAGTTGACATGTAAGCATCCACTACTTTATATCCAAGGTCTGCAATACCGTTTATATCGTCAAAAGTCTCGGTAGGAAGCCCAATCATAAAATAAAGCTTCACTCCGCTCCAGCCACCGTTAAAAGCAGTTTCAACCGAGTTTACC
>JAKJBL010000181.1:617-876 GCA_022707005.1 Bacillota bacterium
CGCTTTTTCTAACTTTCTGAGCCTTTTCCATGAGTTCGAGAGAAAAAGAGTCAATTCTTAACGAAGGTAACGAAAGGTTTACCTTTCGCTGCTCCATTTCATCAATAAGACCTTCGGCTAACTCTTTAAATGAACTATAATCACTTGTACTCAAAGAAGTAAGAGAAATCTCTTCATAGCCTGTGTTATCCACTAAATTTTCCGCATGTTCTAAAAGTCTTTGATGTGACCTTTCTCTCACAGGCCTATATATATATCC
>JAKJBL010000182.1 GCA_022707005.1 Bacillota bacterium
ACCCGCGCGCTTTGCTAAGCCTTGCCTTTTCAAGCGCAAGCACAAGCACAGGGAGTATTATAAGCTGGAGAACTATTCCCGGCAGAGCAGTAATGAACGCTGCCAACAGCCAAAGCTCAAAAGAATAGACGCCTGCGCGGAAAATCAGCGCATTTAATATACCAAACATAAGCCTGCCTGCAAGCATTGCGCCAAGAAGCGAAGTATAGAGCGCGCCTAACTTTTCTTTTGTTTTTATATGCTGCATCAAAAACCCTGCAACAAAGCCATAAACTGCAAGTTCAATAATCATGCTTGGCAATATCGCAAGCGGAGGCATGCCTGTGCTAAGGCTTGAAAGCAGCGGCGTAATAAGGCCGCAAGCAAGACCATACGGCCAGCCGCAGACTAACCCGCATAAAAGTACGGGAATATGCATAGGGAGGAAAATGCTCCCTGCATTTGGTATTGAGTGCAGGGCAAGCGGCAGCGCAACCCCAAGCGCAATGCAAACTGATGTAATAACCATAGCTCTGATGTTTTTCAATTCTATGTCCTCCAAAAATAATAAAGCCAAGGGCCCGCCTGGGCTTCTGCCAGGCTAAGAGCCTTCATGGCTTTATTTTATCGCTGATATATACCTTCATGGCAGACAGTAATAATAATACTAAGGGCGGAAGCCTGTGTCAACCGCTTAAAAAGCGTTGTTCCATACGAGCATGAGCATATCCCATGTATTCGGCCCTGCTATGCCATCCTCAATAAGCCCGAATAGCTTCTGAAATGCGAGTACAGCTGCGGCCGTCCTCCTGCCGAAGACACCGTCAGCTGTAAGCGGAAGGAGTCCGCCGTAAATAGACGAAAGGTCGTTGAGGTATTGCTGCAGAATA
>JAKJBL010000183.1 GCA_022707005.1 Bacillota bacterium
CTTTTTTAAAGGCTTCATCCCGCTTATCATTATCATGGAGAAGGTTAAATATAGTTGTTTCTTTAAGATACGCAAGCGCTGCGTTAATTTCTCCGTCAGCACCGCCGTTGCGGTTAAGCGTATCAAATGCTTTTTTTGCTTTTTCAAACTCCATTGGCTGTACAAGGCACAGGATGGGAGTTTTATAAAGATTTGACCACTCATTCGGGTTTTTTGTGCCTGTTTTTTGCTTCCATAAGGTTAAGAGCTGTGTTACAAGCTGTTCTTTTTTATAACTTTCGGCTGCGTTTTTTACCCTAATGTTGCTGTCTGTTCTTTTTACTCCAAAGAGTCCTCTTCCTGCATTTGCCTTAATTTTAGTTATGTCTTCTTCGCGAAAATCCTCCAAGTATACATTATAAACTTCATAAAAGAGCTGCAGGTCATTATTTAGAAGTTCGATGAGTTCAGCTTCATGCTCGTTTAGACCAAAGTGCAAGTCTTTAAGCTGTTCCAAAAGTATTTCATCCTGGTTATAGATTTTTAGCAGCATATCTAATACTTTCGCTAAAGAAGGGTATTCAGATTGCAGAGCTTCGCACGAAATTCCTATAAAATTTAAGCGCTCGCGCCATTCTTTATACGCTTCACTTAATGAATGTGCTGCTGTATTTAAAATTGAATTTGTTGCTTTAACTATGCCGTATTCAACCAAGAGCTTTCGGATTTCACTTTCGCCAGTTTGCTTATCCCACAGGCATGAATGCTTCACGCTGAATAAGCGCTTAATATCTTTGAGGATGTCATTTTGCGCACGTATAGCTTCTGCTAAGTCTAAAAGTCTGCCGCCCTCAAAAGAG
>JAKJBL010000184.1:0-433 GCA_022707005.1 Bacillota bacterium
TGATTTTTGACATTTGGTTCGGTTTTTCAAGAAAAGATTCTCTTTTTTCTTTTGAAGAACATGTTCCTGCCTGGCAGTCATTACTCATTTGTTAATCTCCTTATTGCAATTTTTAAATTTTTTCATTTTTCCGCGGCATTTTTTGTTGCATTGACCGGAATGTTCACATATTTTAAAATCGCCGCCCTGAATTTTTAACATTTTGTTATTTGTCAGGCAGTCGGCAAGTTTGTGTCTGGCGCTGCTGTAAATGGCCTGCGTCGTTGTTCTTGAAACTTCCATTCTTAATGAACATTGTTCCTGAGTCAGCCCTTCCAGGTCAATAAGGCGGATTGTTTCGTATTCGTCAACCGTCATTTCTATAATGGCTGCTGAATTTTGCGGGCCAAATGACGAATTGGCGGGCATATTGCATACTCTTCTGCATTTAAGA
>JAKJBL010000184.1:490-827 GCA_022707005.1 Bacillota bacterium
TATTGACATATGTCAATAACGCAATACTAGCATTATTTCCGGCATATGTCAATAACTTGTAAAAAATAATACCTCTATTGTAAAAAACCGTCTTATTGCATTTTTGTTTTAAAAAATATATACTTCCATTTCAAACTTTGCTCCGTATGGGGCTGAGCCGTTAGCCGTAAGGCAACGGAAATCCAAAAAGGAGGTAAACATGGGTTACGAATGTACATTCATTTGTTCACCAGAGTTGGAAACCGCAAAAGTAGAAGAACTTACAGCCAAGGCTTCAAAAATCATTGAAGCATCGGGCGGAACAATCAAAAATCTGCAACAATTGGGTAAGAAGAAA
>JAKJBL010000185.1 GCA_022707005.1 Bacillota bacterium
TACCTCGTCCGGGGTGAGAAGACAGCGCTCATCGACGGCGCATACCACGGGTTTGAGAAAGAGGTGCTCGGGCGCATCAGGTCGGTCTGCGACCCGGCGGAGATAGACTGCATCGTCGTGAACCACATCGAGATGGACCACTCGGGCACCCTGCCAGAGTTCATGCGGCGGATGCCCGGCACCCCGATATACTGCACAGCGCGAGCAAAAGCCGGTCTTGCCAGACACTACGACACGACAGGATGGGAGATTCGTGTTGTCAGGAGCGGCGACACCCTCGACCTCGGCGGGAAGACACTGACGTTCCTGGAAGCGCCGATGCTCCACTGGCCTGACTCTATGTTCACCTACCTTGGCGAGGACGCCATCCTCTTCCCAAACGACGCCTTCGGCCAGCACGTCGCAAGCGCTGCGCGGTTCGACGACGAACTTGGGATCGATGCTGCGATGGCGCACGCAAAGAAGTTCTTCGCGAACCTGATCATCCCGCTTGCACCAAAGGTCCTGAAGAAACTCGACGAGGTTGGAAAGGTCGGGATCGATATACGGATATGGCGGTCGCACGCAGGGGAGATCCTCAAAGCTTACACCGACTGGAGTCATGGCGTCTCAAAGGATAAGGTCACGATCGTATACGACACCATGCACGGTTCGACCACGATGCTGGCAAAGGCGATCGCCGAGGGCGTGATGGCAGAGGGCGTCGACCTCCGTGTCTGCCTCCTGCGCGACGGCCGCTACGAGGGGACGCACCGGAGCGATATCGTCACGGAGATCCTCGACTCAAAGGCTGTCCTTGTGGGGTCGCCGACGCTCCAGGACGAGG
>JAKJBL010000186.1:0-425 GCA_022707005.1 Bacillota bacterium
GGCGGCGAATCCTGACCGACGTGGATTTTCGCAACAGAATATAATCAGGGAAATGACGATATCCCAGGAAATCAACGCCGTGCGAGACGGGAAACAAATCACACTTGCTCAACGTCAGGGCCAAATGATCGGCCAGGAACGCTTCGATAGCCCGGGCAGCCCGGTTCAACTCAGCCTTGTCGTTAGAAAACAGGCAAAAATCATCACAGTACCGGACATAATCCTTGATTCGCAGCGTCTGTTTTACAAACAGATCAAGGTCCGTCAGGTACAGATTGCCCATCCACTGGCTGGTATAGTTCCCGATGGGGACATTCTTCCCGTCGGGAACGCTGTAGATAATCTTGTGGAACAGATCGAGCGTGTCCGGGCATTTGATTTTGCGGGCAATAATCGAAAAAAGAATATCGTGATCCACGGACGGG
>JAKJBL010000186.1:504-771 GCA_022707005.1 Bacillota bacterium
ACATACTCCATTGTTCGGCGGCTGCCGGCATGGAGCCCGCGGCCGCGGATACAGGCATAGGAATCGGAGATAAATAGACCGGTCCATATCGGTTCCACAACCTGCATGATCGCGTGGTGCACAATCCGGTCGGGTGAAAACGGCAGGATATAAATCATCCGCGGCTTAGGCTCATAGATCATCATTGTCCGATAGGGCGATGGCAAAAATGATTTTGTCGCCAACAGATCGGCAATGCGCGCCAGGTTTTCCTCTGGGGCCTCGGCA
>JAKJBL010000187.1 GCA_022707005.1 Bacillota bacterium
TTTTAGCAAAGAGCGTCGGCCTACGCTTCGGACTACAAAACCCCTGCTCAGCTTAAATGTGCGCAAAGGTTTTGATTCGTGTTTTTTTGTCCACTATCTCTTGGCCAATTCACCTTGCCAAGGGAGCATTATTGTTGTTAGGTGCATGAAACAACCTATTTTTATATTAGCAGAACTATTTGATGGATGACAATTCCCTGCGCTACACCTTAATCGAATTCATGGCCCCAACCCACGCCGTTTGGTCGCGGGCTTTCAATCTTTCCGTGATGCCCTACGCTTTTGCGATTTGCTACACATAGTCCCATATCTGCACTTTGCATCTCTCGCTAAGTGCCATAAGCCAATCTTCCAACCCACCCGAAAAAAGGAGCTCCGTATACAGGCCTTGGTTGTACTTTTTCATGTCGGCCAGCAGCTTGCGGCCATATCTATCGATTCTTGCCTTGCTGATGGCTGTTTTACTTATCTCTTGGCCCTCCAATTTGCTATTTATAGAGAGTGCTGAAATATAAGACAAATCCGAACCCATCCCCAATAGGGATTAACGGGTTCGGATTATCTTCTTGTGGTGGGCCGTCAGGGGCTCGAACCCTGGACACCCTGATTAAGAGTCAGGTGCTCTACCAACTGAGCTAACAGCCCGTAAATATGGAGCGAATGATGGGAATCGAGTTCGGTCATCCGTGCATGAAATTCAAATTTCTGCCAGCCTGACACGAAATCCCGGCCGCTATAAACGATTCACAGGATCGTTTT
>JAKJBL010000188.1 GCA_022707005.1 Bacillota bacterium
TTAGTTTTACAGCTATAATTTCTGCGTCAGGCGCTGCGCCAATATAGTTGTTGTTTTCCCTGCCGCCTGCAATTGAGGCTAAAAACGTGCCGTGCCCGTTAGTATCCTGCTCCGGCACAACAGAAAACGGGTTTTCTGAGGCTAAAGCATCGTTAATTTTAGCTTGTGAATATTGGGAGCCAAAGTGCATATCTTTTGGAGAGTCGCCGCGTATTGTCTGATCCCAAATATATTGAATTTTGCTTGTGCCGTCTTCATATAAAAACGCGGGGTGAGTATAGTCTATGCCTGTATCTACAAAGCCGAGCAAAACGCCCTCGCCCCTTAAGTTAGTTGCGGGCAGCTCTTGCACCTTAATAATAGATGCGCTCTCTAAGCTTTCCCTGTCAAGCGGTGCAAATAAGAACGGTCTAAGGCTTATAAAGTTTTCTTCAAGCTCTAACAATAGCTGTTCAAACCTGTCTTCAAATACATAGCCTATAACATATCCGCCCGGGAGCTCAGTGCCTATGCGCACATAGGGGTTGTTTTCAACGTAAGCTCTCAGGCGCGCGCTGTCTTGAGCATGGAAGCCTGTTACATTCGGATTGTTAATAAATTTAGCAAGCGACATGTTTTTAATTGCTGCCGGATTTTCAAAGCTTGGAGAATCGCCTCCCAAAATAATCGCCCCTTTCTATGCACGCTGTTTTTATAATACAAAGCCTAAAGCTGATTAGCTTGCAGAAATAACTCAG
>JAKJBL010000189.1 GCA_022707005.1 Bacillota bacterium
TGGCGACTGCGCTTAAAAATTCACTAATAATGACCGGCGCGACAATAGTGTTCCAGGTTGGCCTTGCTCTGCTATTGGCGCTTCTTGTTGATAGAATTAAGCTTGGCGCAAAGCTTTTTAGAACAATTTACTTCTTCCCAATAGTTATAAGCGCAACTGCTCTCGGGCTGCTGTTTAACCTCATCTTCCTCTATAACGGAGGGATGCTCAACCAGCTTTTTGCAAGCTTGTTCAACACAGCAGGCAATCTCGACTTTAAGAGTGAAAAATACTTCCTTGCAACAATGCTTACGCCTGTAATGTGGCAGTATGTTGGCTTTTACTTTGTAATATTTGTTACGGGGCTTAATAATATATCGAGTGAAGTTTATGAGGCAGCTGAGCTTGACGGCGCAGAGGGGCTTAAGCGCACCTTTTATATTACGCTGCCGCTTCTAAGGAATGTGCTTTGCACCTGCCTTGTGCTAGGAATAACAGGCGCCCTGAAGGTATTTGATCTGCCGTGGGTAATGATGGGCGAGGGCATACCCATGGATAAATCATGGCTGCTCGGCACATATATGTACTCACAGGCGTTTAATCGCGGTGATGTCGACTATGCATCGGCAATTGCAGTACTAATCGTAATTTTAGGCGTAATTTTTGCGCTCGTTTCAAATAAGCTCTTTAAGCAGAAGGATTATTAAGGGGGCAAAGATGGCAGCAAAAGCAAAGC
>JAKJBL010000018.1 GCA_022707005.1 Bacillota bacterium
TCCCTTCTATTCTTGCTTCCATTCTTCATCACCGTAACCATTATACCTCGATTACGACGATTTCGGGAGTAGAACCGTTTGATACAATACGCCATAAAACACCAAGCTGCCAAAAACCTAACAGATTTCCTCTCTAAACAGCAACAAAAACCGCTGTTTAGCACAGACTATGCACCGCTATTTTAAAGCGCTAAGTTTTTTGGTGCCGCCGCCCAAAACTGCCTTTTGTAGCAGCTCGGATTCGTATGCAAATACTGAACTTCGTTTTTCCGATAGCGCCATGTTCGCAAACTCAACAAGTCTATCAATCAGTTGAGTATATGTAAGACCAAGCGGTTCAAAAAGATAAAACGCAAACGAACCTGGAATAGTATTAATTTCGTTAACATAGACCTGACCTGTGTGCTCGTTTATCATAAAATCTATACGTACAACGCCCTTGCACTCGAGCATTTTGAATATTTCGCATGTCATTTGCTGAATTTCTACAGTAAGCTTTTCGCTAATAGGCGCCGGTATTTGCCTGCTGAGCGACTGCATACCTTTGCTTTTAGAACCCCGCGTGTATTTATCATCAAAAGACAGGAACTCCGCCCAACCTACCGGCTGTTCGCAAACTGAGGCAATACAGTTATAACCATAACCCAGCCCTGCGCAGTTAATTTCCAACGGCTTATCTATACCCAGCTCTACAAGAATGCGGCGGTCATAGCTTGCGGCAACCTCAATCGCGTGTTTAAGGCTTTCTCTGTCTGTTGCGCGGTTTATGCCTATGCTCGACCCAAGATTAGTAGGCTTTACGAAATACGGGTATTCGCCAAGCTGCTCAATATCATCAAGCACCTTTTCGCAATTTTCAAGCCATTCTGAACGATAGCAGTATTTTGCTGGCAGCACGGGCAAGCCCATACTTTTAAAAACAGCCTTCATAATGATTTTATCCATACCTACGCCTGAACCCGTAACCCCTACGCTTGAATACGGAATGTCGCATAATTCGAACAAGCCCTGCATGGTTCCATCTTCACCGTGCATTCCATGAAAAGCCAGTATCGCACAGTCAATAGCTTGAACTTTTCCTGATTTTTGGAAAGGACGTCTTTGTGAGAGCGCATAAAGACCGCCGCAGCCCGGCACAGGGGGAAGATATACACGCGTTAAAGATTTGGCATTGGGGTTAAAGCTGCGGTAAAACTTAATATCTTTTAATTCATCCCCTATGAACCATTCGCCTGTTCTTGAAATATATACAGGAAACGCGTTATATTTTTGTCTGTCTACGTTTTCTAAAAGCTGCAGCGCAGATACAATTGATACATCGTGTTCTGCAGTGCGGCTCCCGAATAATACCGCTAAATTAAGCTTTGACATATTGACCTCCTATTGCTGTAAATGCTTAAGCGTTTTCGTAATTATCAGGCAAATCATTTTCGAAAAGCACAACGCTGCCAGCAGGTGCAAGCACTGGCAGCAGTTCGGTAGCTTCTTTTAAGGAGGCAACCTGCACAATATGCTCAGCCGGAAAACCGGCTTCCAAAAGCCCTGCTCGAATTGGTTCAACTCTCGCCAACCCAACAAGCACTGCAAAGTCAGCAGCAGCAGCAATATTTCGGCCAAACTCTCGATGGAGCGCTTCTTCCTCGGCTCCAAGTTCAACCATACCCGGCGTAATTATTATTCTTCTTGAAGGCGCAAATTCTTTAAGTATTTCAAGCGCAGCCTTCGTTCCTTCGGGATTTGCGTTAAATGCATCATCAATTACTGTTACTGCGCCCTTAATTAATTCAAGCCTGTGCTCGATTGGCTTTAGTTCACGAATGCGCCCAGCAATCTGTTCCATGGAGAACTTCAAATATCTTGCAAGCGAAGCAGCTGCAAGAATATTCAAGATATTATGCCTGCCTAAAAGAACAGTGCTGCAGTTTGCACTTTCACCGCTTTGAGTATCAACAAGTGCAAACGAACTGCCGTCCTTGCCAACCTTAATGTCTGTTGCTTTTATATAAAGCCCGTCTGTATCAATGCCGAACATAAACTTGTTCTTTATTGCGCATGCTTCAAACATTTTGCGGCAATCAGGGTTGTCGCCGTTAATGACTGCTTCATAAGAACCGAATGTTTCAAGGTGCTGCTTGCCTACTGATGTGATTATGGCGTATTCAGGCTGCACAAGCTTACAAAGCTCTAAGATGTCGCCTTTATATCGCGCGCCCATTTCTGCAATGAAAGCCTCGTGTTCAGGCTTTAAGTCTTCGCGTATTACGCGAGTAATGCCCATTGGCGTATTAAAACTCGACGGTGTAGCAAGAGTATTAAAGTTTTCTTGGAGAATAGCCTGAAGAATAAATTTTGTGCTGGTTTTTCCATAACTGCCGGTTATCCCTACTTTTATAAGGCCTTTGTGATTGGCTAGTTTGCGTTTTGCATCTTTGTAATACCATTGCTTTGTTGAATTTTCTAAAGGCAGCATTATCACATGCGCTAAAAGCACAAATATAGGAGAGAGCAAGCCCGGCAGATAACGCGAAAACCCGGTAAAGAGGATACCGACCCAACTCGAAATCATGTTTGGAAAGCTCAGTTTTAAGTGCACAATGAAACTAAGAAGAAATAAGGCAATACACAGGCGCTTTACACGGCTTGTGAAAACAAGAGGCTTTTTTGCCTTTGCCTTTTGATTTTTTAAGCCAATATAAATAAGCGCAGCAAGATATGCCGCATCAGCTGCATATAAAAGTACAGAACTGATAAAGGGCGAGCTGTAATAAAAGAGCGCCCATGCAAGATGCAGCAGAATGCCCATGCTGCCAGCTAAAATATATTCTACAGCTGTCTTTGTTCCGTACCTAAGCAGCCATTTAAAGTACATTTTGCCCTGATAGCTTTCAAGCTGCAGCATATGTATAGGACGAAATGCAGCAAACACTCCTGCTGAAGCCGCTAAAAACGCAAATGCTATATCATAAATTGAATTCATTAACGCTCCTCCTGTTCGCACACGCAACTTACGCTTTGAAAAATGCCTCGAGTATTGCGCAAAACCGGGGGTATTGATCCAAATAACTAAAATGCCCCGCTCCTTCGAGAATAACAAGGCCAGAGTTCGGAATTAGCTGTTCCATAGTTTGCCCCATATAAAGAGGTGTCTCCTGGTCCTGTGCGCCCCAAATCAATAAGGTCGGGTTAGTAATTCTATTAAGACGATTGGTCAAATCTTGGTTTATCACTTTAACGAAGATGCCTCGCATCAGTTCAGTCTGCAGGGCACGGTAGTCCGCTGACCCTGCCTTAGTAATGCGCCCGCTAAGGTTTAGCAGTCTATCAAGCAGTTTAATTCGTGACAGCCGCTTTCCTGCTTTATATGCATAAGTGCGCACATACCATTTTAAGCCGCGCTTCGGGCGGATTCCCGCTGCGTTAACGAGCACTATGCGCTTAAACAGTTCCCCATCCTCACTCGCCAAAAATATTACAACGCGGCCGCCGAAAGAGTGGCACAGAACATCTGCACCTTCAAGGTTAAGCGTATGCATGAACCTTCGTACAAAGCCCGCATACTCCGCAACGCCCCAAACCTCCGTGGAGCCTCGCTCCCGCCAAAACCCGGAAAATCCAAGGAAACAGCGCGCATGCCAAGCTTAACTATGGCATCGGACACAGGCCGCATGGTCTCTAAACTGGCACCCCAGCCATGGAGCAGCAGAACGGGTGAACCTTCACCGCAATCATCATATTTAATGCTTAGGTTATCTATATTAACTTGCAAGGCATTCCTCCTTGTTATACATCGCTATTATAGACCCCTAAATACTATGCACGCAACTCTTCGATTGTTGCCAAGACATCACGGTTCCAAAGAATAAGCGCATCTTCTCCAGTATCTTCATAATACCTTTTGCGCCTGCCTTCACTGGTAAAGCCAAGATTTGAATAAAGATTTCTTGCAGCCTGATTGCTAACCCGCACTTCTAAGGACATTTGCGTGGCTCCAAGAACAAGTGCTTTTTTCATACATTCGAGCATAATGCTGCGCCCTAACCCACGCCTTCGGTATTGCGGCATGACTGCAACATTTGTAATATGCGCCTCATTAAACATAATCCACATACCTGCATAAGCAATAAGGCCGGTCTCTGTTTCTAAAACAAGATAGTGCGCAAAGCGGTTTTTCAACTCTGCTCTCAACATCCGCTCAGACCATGGGCTGGTAAAGCATACCTGCTCCATTTGCACAACAAAAGGAATATCTTCGGCTGACATTGAGCGGAATTTATATGCCTCAGGTTTAAATGCCTCATCCATGAACCGCATCCTCACGCTTTAAGCTCCATAGACGTTCAGCCTGAGATTGCCTAAGATAAAGCGGCACAGCCTGCATAGGCGCTTCTTTGGATGCAGCAAGCTTCTTTTGGGCAAGACTGCATAGCGACCCAGCCCTCTTAATGCTAAAAGAGCTTGGGGCAATTACTGCATCTCTAACCTTGGCTGTAATTAAACCTTTATATGCAAGCGCTCCGTCGCCTATAAACAGCGTTTTTTCAGGCGCTGAGCAAAGGAAGTTTTCTACTTTATCTGCCTTAGGAGGAGAAATTATTTCTCCATTTAAAAACCGTGCCATGTATCCGTTTTCATTTCTTGCATCAAGCATAACACAAACCTCATGAGGCCAAAGCGCATTTTCACAAAGCGCGCTTAGTGAATCCACGCCAACTACCGGAATATTCAGCGCTGCGCCCAGTGCGTTTGCAATGCATATACCAATTCGAACACCTGTAAAAGAGCCGGGACCGCAATTTACTGAAAGCGCCTTAAGGTCATGCGGCATAAACCCGAACTCGCGCATTAACATTTGCGCCATTGGCAGAATAGTTTCAGAATGCGCGCGTGTTTTACATGCGCTGTACTCTGCTATTAAACCGCTTTTGTCGCTAAGCGCAACAGAAGCAATTTGTCCGGACGTTTCAAGGCCTAAAATCAGCATTCGCATCCCCCATTTGTTTTAGAGCTTCTATGAACAAGGCGTGTTTGCTGCCAAAAGATGTGAGCGTAATTCTTCTTGGCTGGCTGCCGCTGCCCGAAATACAAAGCTCGAGCCTTTGTGCGGGCAATGCGTTAAGAACAAGCTCTGGCCATTCCATTATTACCACATACCTGTTTGAAAGGTATTCTTCATAACCCACATTATAAAGCTCATTCTCCCCATGCAAACGATATGCATCTATATGGCATAGGGGCAGTTCTCCTTCATGCACATGAATAATGGAAAACGTAGGGCTAAGAATATCATCTATTCCGAGCCCTCTGCCAAATCCGCGCGCCAGAGCTGTTTTTCCTGCGCCGAGCCCCCCAGAGAGTGCAAGAAACGCCCCGAGAAAAGCGTGTTTTGCAAGCTTTTCGCCTATTGCCTCTGTCTTTGCTTCTGAGTCTGTTATGAATTCTAAGTGCCCCATTCCATACCGCCTCTTGCCGCCCACTCTTCTTTTAGGCTTAACAGCCTGTCGTTTAAGATTGCCTGCCTGATTTCCTCCATCAAGCTTAGCGTAAAGTGAAGATTATGAATAGTAATCAAGTGCGCCGCAAGAATTTCCTTTGCCTTAATCAGGTGACGTATATAGGCGCGCGTAAAGTTTTTGCACGCGTAGCATGTGCAGCCTTCTTCAATAGGCGAAAAATCAGCTTCAAACTTTTTGTTTCTAAGCATTCTTCGGCCATAGCGCGTTAACGCAAGACCGTTTCGAGCAATGCGCGTTTGAAGAACACAGTCAAACATATCAACCCCGCGCAAGACACCTTCAATGAGGCAATCTGGGCTTCCGACACCCATAAGATAGCGGGGTTTTTCAACAGGCAAATGCGGCATGAGCGCTTCAAGCATCATATACATTGAATCCTTTGGCTCCCCGACAGACAGCCCGCCTATACCATAGCCTACAAAACCCATCTCGGATAATGTTTTGGCGCTTTCAATCCTAAGATTGGCATGCACACCCCCCTGCACTATGCCAAAAAGCGCCTGCCCCGCCTTTGTATGCGCCTGCTTGCATTGTTTTGCCCAGTTGTGCGTCCGCTCCATGGCTGCGTGAGCATACGCAAAATCGCTTGGATATGGGGCGCATTCATCAAAGCACATAGCTATATCAGAACCAAGTGCCTGTTCAATTTCCATTACAAGCTCAGGTGTAAAGAAGTGCCTGCTTCCGTCAATGTGTGAATAAAACTCCACGCCCTGAGAAAAGACTCTTCTGCTGCTACCCAAACTAAAAACCTGGAAACCCCCGCTGTCAGTCAGAATTGGTCTATCCCAGCCCATAAAAGCATGAAGGCCGCCTGCTTTTTTTATAAGTTCATGACCAGGCCTCAGGTAGAGATGATAGGTGTTAGCAAGTATTATGCCAGCGCCAATTTCTTTTAAATCGCGGGGCGACATTGCTTTAACAGTAGCCTGCGTTCCAACAGGCATAAAACAAGGTGTCTCTATTTCACCATGCAAAGTTTTTAACAGCCCGAGCCGAGCGCCGGATTGCTTGCAAGTCTTAAGTACTTTAAAGGAAAAGGGGTTCATACGCACTCCTTAAAGAATAAGCATCGCATCCCCAAAGCTGAAGAAGCGATATTTGTTTTCTATAGCATAGTTATATGCGCCAAGGATGCTCTCTCGCGATGCAAACGCGCTTATAAGCATGATAAGCGTTGATTCAGGCAAATGAAAATTTGTAATTAGCGCATCAACTGCCCTAAAAACATGTCCTGGCTTTATGAATATATCCGTCCAGCCGTTTTTAGCATGTACAACGCCCTGTTCATCTGCAACGCTCTCTAAAACGCGGCAGGAGGTTGTACCAACTGCAACAATGCGGCCGCCTTTTTTACGGGCGGAATTTATTGCTGCTGCCGCACTTTCACTAAATTCATAGTATTCCGAGTGCATCTTATGTTCTTCAACTGTTGCTGCAAATACCGGCTTAAACGTACCCAAGCCTACATGCAGCAGCAAATCAACTATAACTACACCCTTTGCCCTTAGGCGCTCCAGCAGAGCCTCCGTAAAATGGAGCCCTGCAGTTGGCGCTGCAACAGAGCCATGTTCATGAGAATAAACTGTTTGATAGCGCTCATTCTCATAAAGAGTATGGGTTATATATGGGGGCAGGGGCATGTGGCCTGCGCGCTCAAGTATTTCTTCAAACACTCCGTTATAATGCAGCCTGATAATGCGGCCGTTTTCGGTTTTGCTTATAATCGTTGCACTTAGCTCATCATTTATAACAAAGGTCAAACCTATTTTTGCACGCCTGCCCGGCCTTACGAGCGCCTCCCAATCATCTAAGCCAATTCGCTTAATGAGCAAAAACTCCATGCGCCCAGAGGTATCCTCACGAAAGCCGTATAATCGCGCAGGAATTACACGCGAGGTGTTGCGAACTAAAACATCCCCGCTTTGAAGATATTGAGGCAGGTCTGAAAATATTCTATCTGACAATTCTCCGCTGCTGCGCCTCAATACAAGCATTCGTGATGCTTCTCTAACCGCAATTGGCTCCTGGGCAATGAGTTCAGGCGGCAGCGTGTAAAAAAAATCGCTCGTTTGCAAAGCGTTAGTTCCTCTATTATTGCACCATATTTCGCCTTGTCTTTTTAACCATCCCTAATTATAGGCTAAAGGGCGCTCATGCGCAAGAATAAAGCCGGAGCTTTAACACCCCGGCTTTATTTGCAGCATTATTATTATGAGCGCTTTTGGACTCCGTTGACATCTATTATAGTTTCGCCATCAAGTAAGAGTTCGCTTATTTTTACAAACTCATATCCTTCCGCCTTTGCCGCATCAATGAGCTTTGGGAGGTACTCATTAATTTTATACCCGTTGTTGTGGCAAAGTATTATTGACCCGGGTTTTAGCTTAGGCAGCACTGTATCAAGAATGGCCTGTGTACTTCGTTCTTCCTTCCAGTCAATTGTATCAATATTCCATTGTACAGGTGTATAGCCCATGTCCCTCACAGTTGTTATTACAAGGTCGTTATACTCCCCGAAGGGCGCCCTGAAGGTCTTGCAGCGCTGCCCAGTGAGCTTTTCAATCTTCTTATCGAAATCGTTAAGCTCCTTTTGGATTTTCTTTTCATCAAGCCTGTTCATGTGCGGATGTGTGTTCGAATGGTTGCCAAGCTCGTGACCTTTGCTGGATATTTCTTTAACATGTTCCGGATACTTATCTACCCAAAAGCCGCACAAATAAAAAGTAGCTTTAATTCCCTGCTTGTCAAGCTCTTCGAGTATAAAAGGAGTCTTATCATCCTCCCAGGCTGCATCAACTGTCAGAGCTATTTTTTTATCCGGCCGATCCACGTTATAAACAGGCAGTTCCCTTCGTTTGCCTGCTAAGACCTCCATTTCGTACTCCTCTGCTGCTTTTGCGCTTGCCTGCACTTCACCCTTACCCCTAAGTAATAACGCTACTGCAAATGCCGCTATCAACACAACCAATGCTGCAGCAGCTATAAGAAGTGTACGCTTGGTCACAACTAAAACGCGCACGGTCTACGCCTCCTCGCAATTACTCATACTATCCTATGCATGCCCTGAGGCTATTCATGCGATAATAAAGATGCATTAACGGTCAATTATTTTCCTTTTGATAAACAGCAGATTAAAATCAAAGCGGTTTAACTGTTGAAATAAACTTTCCGTTTGGTTAGTTGCGTATAGAATATTCATAAATCTTTATAAACCAAACTGCTGAATACTTCGTCATATAAATAGGCATAAAGTAATGCAGGTTTACCTGTTTTTATATAGACTTCGGTCTATAACCCACAAAACTGTATAGACTTATGCAGTTGGTTAAAGACCTGGCTTTGAAGCCTTGTTCATTATTGAGATTGAAGGTATAATAGCCAGAAATAGTCTATGCGAACTAACGTCTGCCAAATAGGACTTAAATATAAAACTCGGGGGAACAATGTCTCGCAAAAGGATAAAAACAGCTACGCTCTTGGTTATTGCCGGTTTATTAACGCTCACCTCGGTTCTAGTGATATACGCTGACATTTTGCTTGGGCGCATTTACCATGAGCAGCAGAACTACCTTCAACTATCAAATCTGGCTACTCAAGTGCCAGTTTTGCGGGCAACCCCATCGCCAACTCCGGCTTATTCGCCAACGCCTGTACCCACAAGAAGACCCCTAGTCGGCGACTTAGCAAATATTAGCTTCCCTGACTATGACACCGGATCTGGCGCCGATTACAGCTATCAAAGCAATGAGCTAAGGGTTGCTGTTAATAAGGTCGAAGAAGATGGCGTTACATATTTTGTTGCAGATATTTGGATGCGAAACATAAACTGTTTTAGAACCGCGTTTTCAAGCGGCAAATATAAAGGCAAACGCGAAGCAGCTGAAAAGATTGCAAAGGACAACAAGGCAGTGTTGGCTGTTAATGGGGATTTTCTTGGCGGACTCGTTATACGCAACGGAATTTTATACAGAAAAGCCATTGTGCGTCCAACCCCTACCCCAACTCCAAGCCCAGACCCAGGCATACCGATAATCACACCGACCCCGGGTATGGAAGAACTGCTGCGACCTCAAAGGGCAACCTGCGTGCTTTATTATAACGGACAAATGATTACTGAGGAGTATTCTTCATTCCGCTCAAATAAATCCATAGAAAGAGGCGCCTGGCAGGGCTGGCAGTTCGGACCAACTCTTGTTAGAGATGGGAAAGCAGCAAAGGATGTTAAGCCGCAGGGGCGCAATCCCCGCTGCATACTTGGATACTACGAACCTGGACACTATTGCATTATAATGATTGATGGCAGGCAGAAGGGCTACTCAATAGGCATGAATTTTAAGGAAATGATTTCGCTCTCACTTAAACTGGGCTTAAAAGAAGCGTATAATCTTGATGGAGGCGCAAGCGCAATCATGACCTTTAACGGTGAAATAATTAACAGCCCTTCAGGCTCGGGAGAATCCCGAAACCTCCCCGATATGGTGATAATTGGGGAATACTTAGACCCTGGGATTTTGTTTGAACCTACCCCGTCGCCTACCCCAAAACAGACACCTGCACAGGAGGGCGCCACAGGTTGAGTGAAGCCAATGTAAAAAGAGCAGAAATCTTTCGGTTCTGGCTTATACGGGTCATTTGGGCGCTCTGCTGTGTAACGCTGATTGGGGTTCTTGTTGGCGCAGGGTTGTTTTTGCGCATCAGCAAATTATCGGGCTGGGGCAATAATGGTGAGAACAAAGGTCAAACCCGTGTATACTCAAAAGAACAAATCGAGAAGTTTATTTCGAGCGTCCTAATCGTGGTACAAAACAAGCCCCTTGGTGAAAATAGCTCTTATGCCGACATGCTCTTTATCGCTTCATTTAATGCCTTTGAGCAGAGCTTGAGCATTGTTGCTTTTGCTCCTGAAACAATAGTTGATGTTGATGGCTACGGACAAATACTGCTTGGAGAGGCATATACCTATGGCGGCCCAAACCTGCTTCTTGAAACTATAAACAATAACTTTGGCCTAGCGCTCAATGAGTATGCGTGTACTGATACTTACTCCCTTGCAGCTATGATAGACCTTCTTGGAGGCATCCGCGTCGAGTTATCACAAGACGAAGCCAATTATATAAATAAAGCGCTCAACAATAATCTATCTGCCGGTTCAGCAACCCTAAGCGGCACACAGAGCATGGTGCATGCGCTTGATAATATCAGCGGCCAGGTGCCAATGGGCAGCCCTAAGCGAAGCATCAGCTTAGTTCGCTCAGCAATTTCAAACATGAGAAAAACTGCAACCAAAGAAGCTATGATTCCTTTGCTTAGCTTGGTATTTAGTAAAATCAACAGCAACTTAAACATTGCAACGCTGCGCGATTGGGGATATGAGATTCTTAAAGCCGAAGAAATAGAATACCGAAGCATTATACTCCCGCACGAAGATATTTGGAAAACTGTTGATGCCAAATCTAAGGGGATAACAACGGATATATTCAGAAGCGGCGAAATGCTCCGGCAAACGCTTTATGGAATACAAGGGGCTGAGGCAACCCTTGGCTAAAGCCCCTGCCTTGTCAGGCCTGTTTTGGGCTGATTATCAAGCTGAGCGGAGTAGTTCAATAAAAGCAGCCCCGATTATCGGGTCATATAAGACTCCAAGTTCCCGTTCTAACTCAAGTACTGCCTCTTCAAGGCTTTTTGCTTCATTGTTTGTACTCGGATGCATCATTTGTTCGTATGCTCCTGCAATAGACAGGATTCGCGCAAGCAACGGTATTGCTTCCCCCTTTAAACCCTTTGGATAACCTGAACCATCCCAGTTTTCATGGTGAGCAAGCACAATTTCCGCAAGTTCAAGCGTATCATCAAAATAGTTAAGGATTCTATAGCCTATAATAGGGTGCTGATCTCTTTCCTTTTGTTCCTTTGGATTAAATTCATGCCCTTTATCCAGCAGGCTTGGGTCAAGAACAACTTTACCAATATCGTGGAAACGGCCTGCAAGCTCAAGCTTTTCAATATCCGCTTCGGAGAGCTTGAGGGCTTTGCCAAGCCTTTTTGCCATTTGGCTCACACGCTTTGAATGCAGCATTTCACGCTTATTTGATGTATGCAGCGCGTCTATTATTGCCTCCAATTCGCGTTTTTCAACCTCGCTGCGCTCAAGTGTCTTTGCAGAATACATATTTGTCTCAGCGTTTCTCAGCACACGAAGAATATCAGTCGACTCTACTGTTTTTGTATCATAGCCAATGGAAATGCTGCAGCCTATCGCACTAACCCGCTGAAAAGAAATTCCCTTTTTTATTCTTTGCGCAACCCGCTCTACCTCATCGCTGCTTGTTCTTGGAAGCAGCAGAACGAACTCATCACCGCCGTATCGCGCTAAAATATCATCCGCTCTGCATGAATTTTTCATAACCTCAGTAATCTTTGTTAAAAGCGTGTCTCCAAACGAATGGCCAAAAATATCATTTACGAGCTTTAGGTTGTTGGTATCGCCCATAAGAATCGAAATTGGCAGATTTCTCCCTATATCAAGCCGTTTAAGCTCCTCTTCAAAAAAACGCCTGTTATATAAGCCTGTAAGCGCATCATGAAAACTCATATACTCAATGTGCTTAAGTTGTGCGCGTTTTTCAGTTACATCTCTAAATACAAGCACAACACCTGCAACAGCGCCTTTTTCATCAGCAATTGGTGAGGTGCTGTCTTCTAAGTAGTATTTTTCGCCTGTTTTAGATTTCATAACAATTTGCTCGCCAAGCGCCTGTACTTTGCCGGTTGAAAAGGCCATTTCTATTGGGTTATGGGATGCTGCACGCCCTTCTTCGTATGACAAACTAAAGACATCCAAATAGTTTGAACCCACTGCGTCTTCGAGCTTCCAACCGGTTAACCTGCAGGCAACTGTATTCATGAATTCTATTTTTCTATCGCGGCCGATTATTGTAACACCATCATCAATTGATAAAAGAGTTTTTAGGTACTTACTACGCTCATAACTTAGCGCCTCATTTGCCTCCCGCCGCTCAACTGCGTTCCATACCCCGCTCATCAACATTGAGATTTCTTTTACATCCTCTTGTGAATACTCAGCAGATTTGTTTGCAAACCCGACGACTGCTACAATCTTTCCATCTATAAAAACGGGAATCGACATAAATCGTTTTAATGCTACATGTCCTTCGGGGTACCCCTTTTTAAGCTCGTTCGGTTTATTGAAGTCATTTACTATAATTGGCTTGCGCTGCCTGACAACTTCACCCCAAATCCCGGTTTTGTCAAGCTTGTATATCTTTGGCTCCCCTTTAACCTTGCATTCGCGCATGACGCCTTCTGTCCAGGTATTTAGCACAAATTCTTCTTTTTCTTCGTTGTAAAAGTAGATGTACCCAAATTCGCTGCCCGAAAGCTTTAAAAGCTCGTGCAACGCATAGTCGAGCTGCTCCTGCTTGCTGTTAAAATGCTTGCTTAAAACATCATATAGAAGCTCATTGCGCTTAAGTGCGCGTTCCTGCTCACGCAGTTGTTCAAGCTCTTGAGTTACATCTCTTATATAGGTGCCTACGCCAAAAGCGCCGTTTTGCATGCGTACAGGGAATTTAATAGTTTTAAAATGTCTTTCTCCAATTGCAGCGCTGCCTTCAACAAGCTTGTGCTGCTCTAACGCATAAAGGTCAGTACTTGAAAACTCTTTTACGTATTTAGCTTCAAACACTATGCTGTTATCATTTCCGATTATACTTTCTGTAGATAAGCCAACAGATTGTGCGAAGTTTTTGTTTACAAAAACATATTTTAGGTTTTCATCTTTTAAGTATATATACCCGGGGTAAGCATCTATAAAAGTCTGCCTTAATTCATTGAAGTTTTCTAAAGCATGTGTTGCCTTTGACAAGGCTTTTGCTCTTTTATACAGCATTATTGAAAGAACCGCCAAAGCAATAATTGCTATAACGCCTATAACATCAACTGAAGAAATATAATTTGAATGCACCGTTTGAAAATTTAGAGTTGCTCCATCACTTGTAAATGCTCTAGCCTTATGTGAAAGAGCAATTGAACTGAATACTGCTGAAGATACTAAAATAGATTTCTTCACCCACACATACCGCCCTTAGTTACCCTAAGTATAGCATTTAATATATTTTCCAACAATGCAATAACCGGCTCAGAATAAAGCCGCTACTAACTATATTCGGCATATTTACAGCCAGACTTAACATAATACTGCTTTGTTATATTATTTATACTTTTGTTTGTGTCAAGCGTTTTACAAAAGGGGCTTAGCCAAGTCAAGCATTACCCCTGAGCTAATATAAAAAGCACCGCTTCAGGTGCTGTATAATCATTATTGCAGCTTATCGCATTAAGCTAACTTCATTAACCAGCTTATCCACAACCTCTAAAGGCGTACCAGATGCGATTTTCGTTCCCTTTTTAAACAATACCCCTGAATTCTCTCCAAATGCAATGCCTATATCAGCTTCACGCGCTTCACCAGGGCCGTTTACTGCACAGCCCATTACAGCAATTGTCAAACTGCTGCATTCTTTCGGGAGTCTGTTCTCTACAGTTTTGACCATATAAGGCAAATCAACCTTGCACCGCCCGCAGGTAGGGCAGCTGACTATTTCTACACCCTCACGCCTTAGCCCGCACGCTCTAAGAATATCCCGCCCTGCCGCAACTTCCAGCTCAGGAGAGCCTGTAAGTGAGACACGAAGCGTATCCCCTATTCCTTCCAGCAACAGCGCACCTATACCTATTGAAGACTTTATGAGCGCAAATTCGCCCATCCCTGCCTCTGTTACGCCTATATGCAAAGGATATTGAACCAGCTCATGGATTTTCCTGTATGCTGAAACTGTATCAGGTACATTTGAGGCTTTGAGCGATACAACTATGTCGAAAAACCCCTCCTGCTCAAGGAGACCTATATGGAATAAGGCGCTCTCAACCATTGCATCCGGAGTTGGACCTTTGAACTTTTTTAAGAGCTGTTTGTCGAGCGAACCTGCATTGATCCCTATTCTAATAGGGATAGCATGCGCTTTTGCGCAGGCGACAAGCGCGCGTACCCGTGCTTGAGCGCCAATATTGCCAGGGTTAAAACGAAGCTTATCAGCCCCATTTTCCGCAGCAGCTATTGCAAGCTTGTAGTCAAACTGAATATCCGCAACTAAAGGAATGGAAACCCTGTCTTTAATTTTACGAAGGGCACTTGCATCAGCTTTGCTGCACACAGCTATCCGCGCAATATCACAGCCTGCCTGCTCAAGAGAATGAATTTGGGCTACAGCTGCATCAATATCGCATGTATTTACATTTACCATTGACTGAATGCTTATATCGGCGCCGCCTCCCATTGGAACAGCCCCTACCATTATGCGCCTGGTTTCTCGCATTTTTATCTACCCCACATAAGACGAATATCGCTGTATGTAAGCACGATAATCAATGCAAACAACAGCACTATCCCAACAAAATGCACCATACCTTCTTTTTCCTGCGGAATAGGCTTGCCGCGCACCCCTTCCACTGCAAGGAATGCAAGCCGCCCGCCATCTAACGCAGGCAGAGGCAATAAGTTTATAATAGCCAAGTTAACGCTTATAAGCCCGACACGAACAGCTGCGCCGATAAAACTGATGGTACCAACAGGTCCAAGCAATTCACCCTGCTGAACGCCTCGTGAAAAGAGTCCGCCCAAAAACTCAAACATTTCACCAATAATTGTACCAATAAGGGGAACAGCAGCCCCTGCTGCCTCAAAAAAGCTGTAGCTACGCCGGGCGCCGGTTAAGGTGATGCCCAAAACATTATAGCCAGCCTCTTCGTTGTATAAATTGTGCACATTTAAATCCACCTGCCTGCCGCTGCGCTCAACCGTGATAACAGCTCCCAAAGAATTAGCAGCGCGGATTTTTGCAACCACATCATTATAATGACGAACCTGCGCACCATCAACTGCAATAAGAATATCGCCTTCCTGCATTCCTGCCAACTCAGCAGGCCCATCTGAAACAGAGTACACAGCAGGAACGATATCTCCATATATACTTAAAGAAGCAATTGCAAGAATAACCGCGAAAAGTATATTCATTAATGGGCCTGCAAAAATGACAGCTGCACGCTTCCAGACTTTTTGCGCACCGAAGCTGGTCTTGTCACGCACTTCGGCATCTTCATCATGGAACTTGCACGAACCGCCTATGGGAAATACGCGCACTGCATAGAGGATTCCGTACTTTTCTCTTCCGAATAATTTCGGTCCCATTCCGACTGCAAATTCTTTTATTTTGAACTTAAGCAGCCTGCCAATGCTGTAATGCCCGAACTCATGCACCATAACAAGTACGCTTAAAAGAAGCAGAGCCGCAATGATAGAAAGTATATTTGCCAGCAAGTCCTCCATTATCTACCTCTTTGCTTAAATGAGTTTACAGGCGCGGTCTAAAACCTGCCTGCGCACTTGAGTATCAATAAACATAATCTCCTCAAGCGTATTAGCCGCACCTTTTGGCGTATTGTCCATTGCATCTTCGACTATTTTACAAATATCCAAAAAACCTATGCGTTCTTGCATAAAGAGCTCCACGCCTATATCGTTTGCCGCATTATAAACTATTGGCTGCACGCCTCCTTCATTGAGCGCTCTGCGCGCAAGCCTTATTGCAGGAACAGCTTCAGCATCATAAAATGTGAGACTGCCAAGTTCAGCTAAAGAAAGCCTTTTAACCTGACGCTTGAGCCGGTTTGGATACCCCAAAGCATATTGGATGGCAAGCCGCATATCCGGCACAGCTAATTGCGCAATAACTGAACCATCTATGTATTCTACCATAGAGTGTACTATTGATTGTGGATGAATAAGCACAGAAATGTGATTACTCTGCATATTAAACAAATTGCTCGCCTCAATAAGTTCTAGCCCTTTATTAAACATTGTTGCCGAATCAATGGAGATTTTTGCACCCATGCTCCAAATTGGATGTTTAAGCGCCTGCAAAGGAGTAACTGAAGCAAGCTCTTCCTGTTTCATCTTCAGAAACGGGCCGCCCGAAGCTGTAAGTATGAGTGAAATTACCTCAGTTTCTTTGCCATTTTGCAGGCATTGAAAGATTGCTGACATTTCACTGTCAACAGGCAAAATCTCCGCCGAAGATTCTTTTATGAGTTTTTTAATAAGTACATTTGCGCATACAATGCTTTCCTTGTTTGCTAATGCTACAACCTTGCCTGCCTTAAGCGCACTGATTAGAGGCGCCAGACCCTCTAACCCCCGTATCCCATGAAGCACTAAATCAGCTTCAGGCAGGGCAGCAAGCGCTGAAGACGCATGTTTTCCAACTTCAAGTGAAGTTCCCTTTGGCAGCGAATGCTGCAGGCCTTTTGCACACCCTTCATCTGAAACAGCGACAAAGCGCGGCCGAAAAGCGGCTGCCTGCTCCGAAAGAAGCGCAGAATTTGAACCTGCGCTAAGCCCTAAAACCTCAAAGAGTTCAGGGTGATAAGCCGCAACTTCAAGTGCTTGCCTGCCGACCGAACCTGTACTCCCCAGTATAACAAGACGCTTTTTAGTCATTGAAACCCAACCTAAACCTAACTTTTACTACATTGCAGGCATATACGCAAGCATATAAAAGCAAATATAGACCGCAGGCGCACATAATAGTACGCTGTCGAGTCTATCAAGTATGCCGCCATGCCCAGGAAATAATGTGCCAAAATCCTTAATATCTGCCCAGCGTTTAATAAGCGAAGCAAATAGATCACCAAGCTGCCCAAGCACACCGCAGAGCAAGCCAAGAAAAAGCAAGGGTGCGATCGGCAGCTGTGTACCCAAAAGAGGCTGAAGCAAAAATACGCCTGTGCTGCCTGCTAAGCTCCCAAGCATTGAAGCTGCGCTGCCTACAATTGTCTTTTTGGGGCTGATACTTGGGCAAAGCTTACGCCTTCCAAAGAGAGTACCTGCAAAGTAAGCAAAAGTATCTCCCAAAAGCGGGAAGGCAAATGCACAGAGCAAGGCAGCTACACCGAGTTCTTGGCCAAACTGACTCCCTAAAAGCGTTAAAAGCACAAAAAAAGGGAGCGGATAAATAAACACAGCCATTGCAGCAAAACAATCTTTAGTTTCTCTTTTATTGTTAAATACCCGCTCAATTATTATAAGAATAATACATAAGAACCAAGAAAGAATACAAAGGCTGCTTTGATCATAGTGAAGCAAAAATGCATATATTGCTGAAAACAGGTATGCCGGCAGCATGAAGGGAAAGTAATCCTTATGCTTAAGCATACGTTCGAGCTCATATACAGCGAGGACACATGCTAAGGTCAGCAAAACTGTCTGTGCCAACCTCCCAAGAAGGAGCATGCATACAAAAAGCAAAAGGAGAATGACTCCAATTATTATGCGTTTTACCATGCTGATTACCTCTTTTTATAACCCGCCATAGCGGCGCGTCCGTTTCTGATAGGCTCTCAAGGCATTTAAATAGCACTCATTAGAAAAATCCGGCCAGAATTCCTCAAGAAACATTAGTTCTGCATAAGCGGACTGGTATAAAAGAAAATTCGAAAGCCGCTGTTCCCCGCCAGTGCGAATTAGCAAATCAACCGCCGGAAGCCCGACCGTATCAAGCTTAGCTTCAAGCTGCTCAAGATTAATTTCTTCTTGGATAAGGCCGTTTTTTATAATCTCTTGGAGCAGAGCACGCGTTGCCCTTAAAAGCTCATTTTGCCCCCCATAATTTAAGGCAATGTTAAGCTTTAAGCCTTTGTTGCTAATAGTTTTAGCAATAGCGCAGTTTATGGCTTCACGCACAATCTCTGGGAATGGTGCAATATCACCAAGAACCCGAATACACACTTCGTTTTTATGAAGTTCATTGAGTTCACTGGTAAAGTATTCAACAAGAAGCCCAAAGAGCGCGCCTATTTCCTCCTTCGGCCGCCGCCAGTTTTCCGTTGAAAATGCATAGAGAGATAATGCGCGGATTCCAAGCTCAGATGTGAGGCGAATTATGCCTTTGAGCCTTTCCATCCCTGCACGATGTCCAAGAGGGCGCGGCAGGCCGCGCTGCTTTGCCCACCTGCCATTGCCATCCATGATTATAGCAACATGCTCCGGGAGCAGCCCCGATAAGCCAAAAGCTTCAAGCTGTTCCTGAGAATATAATTTCATTTACCCTTCCTTTAAGTGAAAAGCAAAGCGTTTAATTGCGCTTTGCATATACCTTCGTTCACTCAATAACTTTTGTACGAAATCTTGCATATATAATGCAAACGCGTTTTGGCTGTTCCGCTGTTTCTTCGTATTCTCTTTGCCTTATTACGCGGCATTCCCCGTCATCGAAGCTTTCACGGCCAGCGACTTCTAAAGCCCCAACTACATACCCCTCATTTTCAAGGCAAGCTGTCGCGCATTCAAGGCTAAGCCCTAATACTTTTTGCAATACAGCCTCAGACCTCCATAATCTCCTTTTCTTTTTCCGAAATAATTCGCTCTATTTCTTTAATTGTTTCATCGGTCTGCTTTTGGCTTTTTTCTTCATGCTGCTTTTGGTCATCTTCTGTAATCTCGCTGTTTTTTCGCAGTTTTTTAATTTGTTCATTTGCATCGCGCCGAATTGAGCGAATAGCTATTTTTGCTTCCTCGCCCTTTTTTCTAATTACCTTAACAAGCTCCTTACGGCGCTCTTCTGTAAGCTCAGGAAAAACTAAGCGGATAAGCTTGCCGTCATTGCTCGGATGTATACCTAAGTCTGACTTTTGTATTGCCTTTTCAACAGCACCTATTGCCTTTTGATCCCAGACGGATATAGTTAAAAGCCGCGGTTCAGGGGATGCAATATTTCCTAACTGGTTGATTGGAGTAGGCGTGCCATAATAATCAACCAATACCCGATCCAAAACCTGCGCATTGGCACGGCCAGCCCGAAGACTGCTTAACTCCTGTTTTAGAACTGATATAGTTTTGCCCATGCGTTCTTTTGCGCCTGCAAGTACTTCGTCTGCCATAGAATACCTCCTTACATCCCTAGATGCTTGCTAAATACTTATTTCATTCTACTTGAAAACTAATTTATACACAAGCTTATCTCAACTACGTTATGCGTGTGCCGGCGAGCTCGCCCTTAATTGCACGCAGAATGCTTAATTTTCCATTCAACCCAAATACAATAATCGGGATGCGTTGTTCTTTGCACAATACTACTGCTGTTTGGTCGATTGCTGTGAGGTTCTTTTCAAGTACCTCACTATATGTCAGCTTTTCATATCTGGTTGCCAAAGGGTCAAGGTTTGGGTCTGCAGAGTAAATTGCATCCACATTTTTTGCAAGCAGCAGGGCATCTGCCCCAAGCTCTGCAGCGCGAAGCGCTGCTGCTGTATCAGTACTGAAAAACGGATATCCGCTGCCGCAGGCGAAAATCAGGCAATGCCCCTTTTTAAAAAGTTCCTCTGCCCTGCGGATGGTAAATGTTTCAAAGAGCCTCTCCATTTCAATTGCAGAAAGTATTGTGCATGGCGTACCTTGCTTTAAAAGGGTATCCTGGAGCGCAAGCGCATTGATTGCAGTTGCAAGCATGCCCATATGGTCTGCTTGGGTTCGCTCCATTTCCCCCGAACTTCTGCCACGCCATATGTTCCCGCCGCCAAGCATCACACCTGCTTGTATGCCAAGGTCATTGACCTGCTTAAGCTGAAAGGCAAGTTCTTTAAGCGTGTTAAAACAAAGCTGTTCTGAGCCTAGAGCCAAGGCTTCACCGCTGAGCTTGAGCACTACTCGCGTATACATAAAAAGCCCCCGTTCTATTGAATTTGGCAAACTTTACTGCATGCTTAAGCAGTTTTATGAAAAAAATGAAGTAGGAACACAAATGTGTTCCTACTTGACTTGGCTCAAAACCTCTTGCGCGAAATTGTCTTCGCGCTTTTGCAGCCCCTCGCCCATTTCATATCGGGCAAACCGGCGAATGCTTATCTTCTCGCCTATTTTTGCAACTGTCTCATTGAGCAGTTGATTAACTGAAACTTCAGGGTCTTTTACAAATGGCTGTTCAAGGAGACAGACTTCTTTATAATATTTTTCAATTCTGCCGTTGACCATTTTTTCTATTATGGCATCAGGCTTTGGTTTAGGCTCATTTTTAGCCTGAGCGCGAAGGATTTCTTTTTCTTTTTCGATTTCTTCGCCCGGTACTTCGTCAGCTGAGATATAAAGCGGCTTTGCTGCAGCTATCTGCATTGCTACATTATGAACAAACTGCTTAAAATCATCAGTCTTTGCAACAAAGTCGGTTTCGCAGTTTACCTCAACTAAAACGCCTATCTTCCCGCCCATGTGAATATATGAATCGACAATGCCCTCTGCAGCAATGCGCCCTGCCTTCTTTGCTGCAGCAGCAAGCCCCTTTTCGCGAAGAAAATCTTTGGCCTTTTCAATATCGCCATTGCACTCAAGCAATGCCTTTTTGCAATCCATCATCCCTGCGCCTGTCATTTCACGCAGTTCCATTACATTTTTTGCGCTGAACATAAATGCTCCTCCTGTAGTAGTTCTCAAAAAGGGGAGTCCAAGTCGGGTTCCCTTATTCGCTTATTCTGCTTCTTCTTCCGTGTCTTCATCACTAAGCTGTTCGCCCTGCTTGCCTTCAAGCACTGCATCTGCAATCTTAGAAGATAATAGCTTAACTGCGCGTATAGCATCGTCATTGCCCGGTATGACATAGTCGACCTCATCTGGGTCACAGTTAGTATCGACTATTGCAACAATAGGAATACCTAAATTACGCGCTTCCATTATTGCAATATGCTCTTTGCGCGGGTCAATTATGAAGAGCGCACCCGGAAGCTTTTTCATTTCTTTTATGCCGCCGAGGTTCCGCTCCAGCTTATCTCTTTCCGCCATGAGCTTTATTACTTCTTTTTTTGGAAGCAGGCTGAACTGCCCGGTTGCTTCCATTTGTTCGATTCTTCTCAGCTGCGCAATACGCCCCTGAATAGTTTTGAAATTCGTCAGCATACCACCAAGCCAGCGCTGGTTTACATAAAACATTTCGCAGCGCTTTGCTTCCTGTTCAACGGATTCTTGCGCCTGCTTTTTTGTTCCTACAAAAAGTATGCTCTCTCCATTCATCACAAGGTCGCGAATAAAGAAATAGGCTTCTTCGATTTTCTTTACTGTTTTTTGCAGATCGATAATGTAGATTCCGTTGCGCTCGGTAAAGATGTATTCCTTCATTTTGGGGTTCCATCTGCGGGTTTGGTGCCCGAAATGAACCCCAGCCTCGAGCAGCTGTTTCATTGAAATGACTGACATATTATTCTCCTTCGTTTTTCCTCCCCATGCATCAAGTTTTCATCCAACCATAGCGGCACGTGAATGCAAATCTGCATGGGTGTGTTATGCCTTGAGCATTATAACACAGCTATTTCTAAAAAAGCAAGGGCGCCTCGTGCAGGGGTTCTACTCCAATTATCGTAACGGATTTGGACAAGCGAGCCGCAACTTAGCGGCAATGAGATAAATCATACATGAGAAGCCCTCTATTGTATGGTAACCTCGGGCTTTGCGCTTAGCCGCTTGGATCATACTATTGATTCCCTCACATATGGCGTTCGTCAGTCTTGTCGTAAATATGCTGAGTAT
>JAKJBL010000190.1:0-394 GCA_022707005.1 Bacillota bacterium
CCTAATAAAATCCATAAAAGCAGGTTTGGATGTTACAATTAATCAGTTGGAAACACATTACCTTGCAGGTGGTAATGTTAATAAGGTAGCAGACGCCCTTATTGCAGCACAAAAAGCGCGGATTCAGTTGACTTTTGAAACAGCAGCAGCAATTGATCTCGCAGGCAGGGATGTTTTAGAAGCAGTAAAAATGAGTGTAAATCCTAAGGTTATTGAAACGCCTATAATATCTGCAGTAGCTAAAGACGGTATAGAGGTAAAAGCTAAAACAAAGATTACTGTCCGTGCCAATATTTCAAGACTCATAGGTGGTGCAGGAGAATCTACAATTATTGCAAGAGTAGGTGAAGGAATTGTAACTTCCGTTGGTTCTGCTGAATCATACAAGGAGGTT
>JAKJBL010000190.1:423-683 GCA_022707005.1 Bacillota bacterium
AAATCCAGATCTTATTTCACAAACAGTTCTTAAAAAAGGACTGGATGCAGGTACAGCTTTTGAAATACTTTCAATTGATATAGCTGATGTAGATATCGGCAGGAATATTGGAGCACAGCTTCAAACTGACCAGGCAGAAGCAGATAAGAAGATAGCTCAAGCAAAAGCTGAAGAAAGAAGAGTTATGGCTGTCGCAAGAGAACAGGAAATGAAATCCAATGTTCAGGAAATGAGAGCAAAAGTTGTAGAAGCGGAAGCTC
>JAKJBL010000191.1 GCA_022707005.1 Bacillota bacterium
CATCAAATACGAACGGAAATAGCTTTGGGAGGCAGGTTAGCTCCGGTATTCCGTAATAAGCCTTTTCTTTTAGGAGCAGTATCGCCATTAGCAAAACCTCTATTGCTTCAGGAGATACAAGCTTTCGCTGCTTTATTTTATATACGCCAGGCTTAATAGGTTCAATGACTGCTAAGTATTTTAAGGTCTGAAGAATCCTTCCAATGGAATAATATAAGGTGGAGCGTTCTCCCCATATTTCATATAGCCTATCCTTAAGCCAGGAGGTTGTGAATGTATCCTGTATATTTGACAACTTCCCGATAAGAGAGCAGCAATCAGCAAATATTGGGTAGGTGACAAGCAACATCCCCCAATGCGCAGCGAGATTTCCTCCTTCAATTTTAAATGCTTCGGTTGCACACCTTCTAAATGGCAGCAAATCAATAGGCGTATTTACCCATAGATTCATGAGGATTTCGCGCGTTTTTCTGAGGTTCGTCTGGCTTTTTATTTCATAGGATAAATATTCGTTCAACTCGTTTTTAATTTGTTCTTTATCCTTGCCTTCTAATAGGAGTTCTGCCGTTTTGTTGAGCCATTCGATTTTAATAGCCCGTGATAATCCAACCAGTTTTGCCATCAATTAATCGCCTTTATTTT
>JAKJBL010000192.1:0-242 GCA_022707005.1 Bacillota bacterium
TGCCATCAGCGCGCCCAGCATCACCATGTTGGTGGCGCGTTCGTTGCCGATTTCCATCGCGATAGCGTTGGCAGGCAGCACAACCACGCGCAGGTCCGTCCGGGTCACGTCGCGGTTTACCATGGATTGGTTGACCACCAGGCAGCCTCCCGCGGCCACAAGCGGCTCGTATTTATCCAGCGAGGGGAGGTTCATCGCCAGAACCGCCCGCGGATTGCGGACTGTCGGGGAGCCGATTTCCT
>JAKJBL010000192.1:382-612 GCA_022707005.1 Bacillota bacterium
CAAAAGCTATCGCGTCCGAGACCTTATAATCGCCGACCGGGTAGTAGGGAAGCATGTGTTCCGCCAGCCAAATTCTCGAGTTGGCGGGCGTCATGCCCCAGTTGGTCGGGCAGGTGGAAAGCAGCTCCACCATGGTAAAGCCGCGGCCTTCCATCTGGTATTCAAAGGCCTTGCGGATGGCCTTCTTGGCCTCCATCACATGCTTGACGTCGTGCACGGATACGCGCGCG
>JAKJBL010000193.1:0-235 GCA_022707005.1 Bacillota bacterium
CAGACGAGCGACAAAAATATATATGCCGTCGGCGACGCTGTTGAGATCACGGATTTTATAACGAAAGAAAAAGGCTATATCCCGCTTGCGGGGCCCGCCAATAAGCAGGGGCGCATTGCGGCGGACAATATATGCGGCATAAAAAGCAAATATACAGGGACGCAGGGCACAGGCATTCTCAAGTGCTTCGACCTTACGGTCGCAACGACCGGCATAACCGAAGCAAGGGCGAAGC
>JAKJBL010000193.1:282-604 GCA_022707005.1 Bacillota bacterium
TTCCGCTTCCCACGCGACGTATTATCCGGGGGCCGTAAACATGTCCGTAAAGCTTTTGTTCGAAAAACCCTCGGGACGTATACTCGGAGCGCAGATAGTGGGCTACGGCGGAGTCGATAAGCGGATCGACGTGCTTTCTTGCGCAATACGCGCGAATATGACGGTATTCGATTTAACCGAATTGGAACTCGCTTACGCGCCTCCCTTCTCCTCCGCGAAGGATCCCGTGAACATGGCCGGGTACGTTGCGGAAAACATACTCACGGGAAAAGTCAAGGTATTTCACTGGAACGAAGTTGAAGAGGCGGTAAAGAATAGCGAT
>JAKJBL010000194.1 GCA_022707005.1 Bacillota bacterium
TTTGCTATGCCCAAAACCCCGTTAACTGCAGCTTCAAAGCTTTCGGATGCGTTATGCCCAATTGGCGATATTGCGCCAAGGCCTGTTATATATACTTTACCCATAAGACCTCAAAATTTTATTCTGTGCTGTATGCGCTAAATATTCATGCCGCCATCAACAACTAAGACCTGGCCTGTTATATACGAGGCGCCCTCGCTGCATAAAAACGAAACTGCAGCTGCCACATCCTCTACAGAGCCGCTTCTTGCAAGCGGAATCCGCTCTAAAATGCGCGCCTTTACTGCTTCGCTCAGGTTTTCTGTCATCCCTGTTTCGATATACCCGGGCGCTACGGCATTAACACATATATTGCGGCTTGCTACTTCTTTTGCGCATGACTTTGTAAGCCCGATTATTGCGGCCTTTGACGCAGCGTAATTTGCCTGGCCTGCGTTGCCAGAAAGCCCTACTACAGAAGAAATATTTACTATTCTGCCTGCCCTACGCTTGAGCATATAGCTTAAAGCTTCGCGCGTGCAGTAGAAGCAGCTGTTTAGGTTTGCGCTTATTACGCGGCTAAACTGCTCATCCCCCATTTTAAGAATAAGCCCGTCGTCAGTT
>JAKJBL010000195.1 GCA_022707005.1 Bacillota bacterium
CGGCGCCATTTTAAAAATCCGTTTCTTTCTGAGTTTAAATGAACCCACCTGAAGAATAACAGAAAGAGCTTCCGCAACAAAGACTCCTCCGACTATAAAAAGAAATAATTCTTTCTTGGTCATAACTGCGACTATTCCTATTATTCCGCCAAGGGCAAGTGAACCCGTATCTCCCATAAATATCTGTGCAGGATTGGCATTAAACCATAGAAAACCGAGTCCGGCACCTAGAAGCGCAGAAAGAAGAACAGTTAACTCGGCACTTGCCGGAATTCGAAGATATGCCGCATTTACAGCATGACCGGTAAGATACGCTATCACTCCGAACACAGAACCTACAATTATAACTGATCCGGTTGCCAGACCGTCAAGACCATCTGTCAGATTCACAGCATTTGAACTTCCGTTTATAACAAGAACGACAAAAACAAACCAGAGCCATGTCAGGTTCATATTCATTCCGAAAATACTGACATTGGCAAAGTCAAACAGCTGACCGTTCATAAAAGGAACATAGACTGAAGTTACCTGCGATGGACTTGAAGGATAAAGATAGATTACAAGTGCGACAATAAATG
>JAKJBL010000196.1 GCA_022707005.1 Bacillota bacterium
TACCTGCTTTATATGCGAAGCTATTGCGTCATAATGCTCAGCATCTGCCTCCCGCTCTGTATAACAGGCAAGGGAGCTAAACTCTTTTAGCGCCCAGTAATGTAAAAACGAGACGAGCGCGCTCTCGCCGCCGCCTAAGTTCAAACAATCGTTCCAGTCAGCGCGTAGCCCTTTTGCAATGCCGTTTTGCCCTACTTCCCTTGCTGTAAAATCCAAAATGCGCTTTAAATGCTCAAAGACGCTGCCTTTGCCTTTATCAGCATAAGGCAGAGTTTTATCTAAAAAGGCAAAATCCCCGGTTTCTTTTATATAGTTTACGACTGCGCCAACGAGCCAGAGCGCATCGTCAGAGCAGGCGTCCTCAATGCCATGCACAAACTCCTTTGCTTTTGGCACAGGTATAATTGTGGGCGACTTAAAGGGCTGCTGCTTCTTTTCTTCGAACCACTCCGGCTCAAACAAATGCAGGCCGTAACCCTTTGATGTAAGCGCTGTTAAAAGCTGCTCTATGCGCTCACGGCATTTTTCGGGGTTTGAATGAGGTATGCTCAT
>JAKJBL010000197.1:0-253 GCA_022707005.1 Bacillota bacterium
GTCCACTTGCCAACTTACCCTGCAAGACTATGGCTACGATGAATAATTAAAAGGTGTAGATAAAATTAAAAGGTTAGCAAATTTATCCTTAAAATATACCCCATAGAATGGACACTTGAAAGGTTCAGAAACCCGGATTGTGGACAGTGAAAAGTTCAGTGCCGAACACTTCACAATCAAAAACCCTATTATGCGGACACGGTAAAGTTCACATCAACATAGTGAAATACAGCTGTAAGCGTAGTAAAATGGG
>JAKJBL010000197.1:311-545 GCA_022707005.1 Bacillota bacterium
TTACCGTTGAATTCAAGCGACACTTTTTCGAGGAATATACGCAAGGAAAATCGCCCAGAGAAATTCTGAAAGGTATGGGAATTAATCCTGAAGCCTTAGGTGAGTCGCGCATTATCAGCATAAGGATGCACGCTATGGAGCAAGGTCGAAACGGATATGGCTTTACAGATCGCAAGGTACAGTGGGAGCGTAATACGGCGCAGGGGCGCGCTAAAACCACCGAAGAAAAGATAG
>JAKJBL010000198.1 GCA_022707005.1 Bacillota bacterium
AAAAGCAAACCCAAGCAATTAGAGCCAGCTGGACCGATGAACGCCGGGCGGCAGCAAGTGAAAGGATGAGAGAAATAAGGAGTGAAAATAAATGGCCAAAACCGTAACGACTATACCGGCGACAATCAGCCGGTTCACGTCTTCGCCGATTAACGAAAATAAAAAGCGCCGCACAGCTGGTTATGCTCGCGTCTCTACAGACAGCGAAGAGCAGAATACCAGCTACGAAGCGCAGGTCGATTATTACACCAACTACATCAAGAGTCGTGACGATTGGGAGTTTGTCGAGGTCTATACCGACGAAGGAATCTCAGGTACCAACACCAAACACCGCGAGGGTTTCAAGCGTATGCTAGCTGATGCTCTTGCCGGACGGATCGACCTGATCGTCACAAAGTCCGTCAGCCGCTTTGCAAGAAACACAGTAGACAGCCTTACAACAGTCCGTCAGCTAAAAGAAAAAGGGATCGAGATTTACTTTGAAAAGGAAAACATCTGGACCCTGGACAGTAAGGGCGAACTGCTGATAACCATCATGTC
>JAKJBL010000199.1 GCA_022707005.1 Bacillota bacterium
ACCAAGAACTCACACCTTGATAAGGTTTACTCAAGACACCCTTATGACCATGAAAAATGAAAATATCAAAAAAAAGCCTGTAACCGTTTTAATTACAAGCTTTGTTTGTGGTACTCCGTCCGGGGTTCGAACCCGGGACACCCTGATTAAGAGTCAGGTGCTCTACCATCTGAGCTAACGAAGCATATTGAATCGGTTTTGACGCATATTAGATTGTAGCATCGAGGAAATGGCTTGTCAACAAAAAACGCGACAATTTATGCTGGGGCCCTGAAGCACAAATGATATTGTCACCTTGCAGGCACAAATGAAAATGGCACAGTTGGGACACATATAATCGAAAATCTGTCCAGCGCCATGACCCTTAGGCAAAAGTGCTTATGTACCTTGAAAATTAAATATTATGGGCCGGCTACTACCATATAAATAAACTAAGAATTTTGATTTTTTCAGAAATAGTTATAAAATGATAGGAATCTAAACTACAATTGTGGCTTTGTCCGGTTTTAGTTTAGATTTCATAACTAAAAAGAATA
>JAKJBL010000019.1:0-9582 GCA_022707005.1 Bacillota bacterium
TCCCTAAATGTATATGGTATGGCGTTATCGTCAAGCAAGCGTTTTGCACGCTGACAAGTTGTGCACTTGGGGTAACAAATAAACAGCATATAAACTCCTTAAAAAATAATGCGCTAATAAGCCGGGTCTATCGGCTAATACAAATCCTTCCTTCTATTGGCGCGAACAGGAATACTGTAGCGCATTTGTTCAAGCATCTCATAATCAAGTTCAATTATTGCACACGCCTCATCTTCCAAACAATCATGCAGGACAGTACCATCAGGTGTTGCTATTAGCGAATGCCCATAAGCGTTTGGCAACAAAGACCTGGTTATCAAGCGCGCGCGCCCGCATAAGCAGCTCCCAATGCCTGGGGCCTGTTGTGCGGGCAAATGCAGCAGGTACTGCGATTAAATCTACCTGTTGCTCCATAAGCAAGCGTGACCATTCGGGAAATCGAATATCAAAGCAAATCATGACTCCGGTTTTTATGGGTGCATTGTGCAGCACAAGGGGGTAATTATCCCCACGAGAAATAACTTCGGATTCCATAAACCGGAATACTCCCGGCACATCAATATCGAACAGATGCGCCTTTCTGTATTTGCCCTCGAATGTGCCGTCAGACGAAAACGACATGCTTGTGTTATAGAGTAAACCGTTTTCGACTTCAGGAATTGAACCGCCGACTATGAACATGCCTGTTTCCTTAGCGATATCTTGCAGCATAAGGCCTGTTTCGCCGCCAGGGCAGGATTCAGCAGCTCTCAAGAATAATGAAGTCACATAAGCTATTGTAAACATTTCGGGAAGCAAAGCCATCTTAGCTCCGCCATCAGCAGCTTTATACAGCATTTCGCGGCAGCGGCGAAGATTGTCAGCTTTGTTTTCGGTTACGCGAAGCTGGCATAACGCAAGTTTCATTTATAAACACCACCAATACTATAAAATTTCGAGTGCACGCTCAGGGATTTCATGTATATCACAAACTTTATTATGCAAAACTGGCGCATTCATAAGCTTTGAAATTGAACCTGGTATGGGGTTGCCCGTAAGAGCGGATAAGCGCAAGGCATTTTTAAAATCATCGTTATCAGGAAGCTCAAACGCCTTAAGCACTTCTGTAGCAAATTTGAACGGATTAGCGGTTGAAAGCAGAATTGTATGAATAGGTCTGTCTCCTTCTTTTGAGTATTGGTCCAGCACAGTTTTTGCAACAGCAGTGTGCGGATCCATCAGGTAGCCATACTTATTAAAACAAGTATTTATTGTTGAAAGTGTGTCTTCTTCACAGCACCAATCAGCATAGAAAGAGTTGTTAAGCTGGGCTTGTATGTCGCCCTCAAGAGAATATTCGCCAGTTTGATTTAGTGATTGCATTAAGCCAGATACACGAATAGAATCTCTGTTCAGTACCTCGAAAAGCAGCCGTTCAAGGTTGGATGAAATTAGTATATCAATAGAACAGGACATATTCTTATAAAACGGACGCTTTGCATTATATATGCCGCTGTTGAAAAAGTCAGTTAAAACATTGTTTCTGTTTGATGCGCAAATCAGCCTATTTACAGGCAGACCCATGCGCATTGCATAATAGCCTGCAAGAATATCTCCAAAGTTGCCTGTTGGCACACAATAGTTTACAGGTTCGTTAAAAGTAATACATCCGGTTTTACATAATTCAAGGTACGAGAAGAAGTAGTATACTATCTGGGGCAGCAGGCGTCCAAAGTTAATCGAGTTAGCAGATGTCAGGCGATATCCGAGTTTTTCTGCCTTGTTACGAATAGCCTCATCGCCAAAAACTTTTTTTATTGCAGTCTGTGCATCATCAAAACTGCCATTTATACCGCATACAGCTACATTGCTGCCTTCCTGGGTCACCATTTGCAGCCATTGTGCACGGCTTATTCCGCCATAGGGGTAGAACACTTGAATTTTTGTGCCATTAACATCCTGAAACCCTGAAAGTGCAGCTTTACCTGTATCACCAGAAGTTGCGACCAGAATATAGATTTGCTTGTTTTCTTTGATTTGCGCACTCGAATCGCACATTAAATGCGGCAGCAACTGCAAGGCAAGGTCTTTAAACGCAAGCGTCGGACCATGCCAAAGCTCAAGTATGCTCTCGCGCTCGCTTAATTGCACCAGCGGAGTTATAAGCTTAGAGTCAAAATTCCTGCCATAGGCAGAAATAAGCATTTCTTGGAGTTTGTGCTTTGGTGTATCTAAGTATGGGGAAATAATCTTGTATGCAATTGAAAGATAGTCTCCTGTATTCTGTCGAAGCTCAGATATAGGAACCTGTGGGAATTGCTCAGGTACATAAAGGCCGCCTGACGGGCAAATGCCATTTATTATTGCCTGTGCTGCAGACACAGGCGCGCTTCCTCGTGTGCTAAGATACTGCATGTTTTCTCCTTGATGTAGAATCCAAGCCATGTAAATTTTATAAAACTACATAATATGTTTACGCAAAAAATCCGGCACAGAATCGGGGTTTCCACTAATGCTTAGCGTTATTGTCAGTTTGCTGTCTTTTGCGAAGTTCTCAAGGTGCTCAAAGAGCCCTTCAAGCGTGTGCAAATCATGGCGCACAATTTTTAAGAATCCGTCAATGAACAAGTGTTCCAGGTCGTAATCTTGTGCTGCGATGCCGCACAGAAACCCGTAAAACATTTTAGGGCCATCAATATCAAAGCGCGAAACATTTATGAACCTGATATTGCGCTTAATCTCGAACATATATTGGTCATTGCAATCGATGTAGACAATGCTGCCTTTTGATTCATTGATAGTATCGTTTGCCATGCGGATTATTCGTTTTGAATTGCCGGCGCCTTTTTCGCCGAAGATTACTCTTATCAAGATAAGCTCCCTCCTTTTCGAATGCGTGTTCATTATAGGCATTATACAGTGTATTGTTGCCTTGCGGCAAGCCTGTTTGGAATAGCCTTTGCATTATCTTTTCCCTGATTATCAAATCTTTAAGCTTTCTCCGCAGCTGAGACATAGCAAGCAGCATTTTGGTATACTATACTATGAGTGCTGGCAAGCAGCTGTTCGTTACGATGTGCTATAAAGGAGGAAAGGCGATGGCTTCGACTAAGACTGAAAAGCTTCTATGCACTGCTGCAGATGAGGCACAGGCAGGTCTTATCTGCGGCCTTTTGGAAAACGCACAGATACCTTTTGTTGTAAGATATCCGGGAGCTGGAGTCTTATACGGAAGCCCGGTGCTGTTTGGAGTAGAGCTCTATGTTCCAAAAAGTGCATATACTTCGGCCTTAGAGCTTCTCGAATGCTGTGCTTTCAACGTGCAGGAACTTGATGAGAACAATTGCGAATAGGGCAAAAGCCGAGAAGTAAGCAATTCTTTATGGTGAACTGTGCAATCCTTTCCATAAGCTCAAACGCCTTTGCTGTATGGGCTATAACCAAAACCTTTATTTACTTCTATGGTCGGCTATGCTAAACTATAAAGCATAATCAGGAACCCCAGCATAGTTTTGCGAATCTCCAACGCTTTACTCTGCTGGAGGGGATATGTAAAAGACAGGAGGACATAATGGAAAAGACCGACAAGCTCGAAATTATTGAGCAATACAAGCTGCACGAGGGGGATACAGGCTCGCCTGAGGTGCAGATTGCGCTTCTGACATCTCGTATAAATCATCTTAACGAGCACCTGAAGCTGCACAAAAAGGATCACCATTCACGGCGCGGGTTATTAAAAATGGTAGGGCAGCGCAGAGGTTTGCTTAACTATCTCAAAGATAAGGATATCGAACGTTACCGCACCATAATTGCAAGCCTTAACTTAAGAAAATAGCAAAGCAACAGCAGCGGGGGTGAGAGACCCCCGTTTTGTTTTTTATTCTGGGCATCATAATTTTGTGGTATGGGTTTAGCTATCATGCTATACTTAGCTGGAAACAAAAAGAAAGAGAAGAAAAAGGAGCATATCACGTGCAAAACAAATTTGAAATGGAATTGGGAGGCAGGAAACTAACAGTCGAAACCGGCAAATACGCCGAGCAGGCAAGCGGTTCATGCCTTGTGCGCTGCGGCGATACTGCAGTTCTCGTTTGTGCCACAGTAGCAAAAGCTGAAAGAGAAGGGGTAGACTTCCTTCCGTTAAGCGTTGATTTTGAAGAAAAGCTATATGCCGTTGGCAAAATACCGGGCGGATTCATCAAGCGCGAAGGCCGCCCAACAGAAAAAGCCATACTTTCATCCCGGCTTATTGATAGGCCGCTGCGCCCTTTGTTCCCTAAAGGGTTCCATCGGGATATTCAGGTTATTGCAACTGTATTATCTGTAGAACAGGATATACAGCCTGACATTCTGGGGATGATTGGCTCATCCATTGCGCTTTCAATAAGTGAAGCGCCGTTTATGGGACCTACAGGCTCCGTAAGCATAGGTTTAGTAGAGGGCGAATACATTCTTAACCCGAATCTCATGCAGCGTGATGCGAGCAGGCTGCACCTGACGGTTGCAGGCACAAAAGATGCAATCATGATGGTAGAAGCAGGCGCACAGGAAGTTACTGAAGATGAAATGCTTAACGGGATACTTTTTGCGCATGAGCATATTAAAGAAATCGTAGCCTTTATTGCAGACATTGCAGCAAAAATCGGAAAGCCAAAGCTTGAACTCGAACAAGAACCCCCTGAAAAGGAGCTGCATGAAAAGGTTAAAGCTGTAGCTTGCGAAAAACTGCTTTGGTCACTCGACACATTTGACAGAAAAGAGCGTGAACAAAGAGCGCTGCAGGCAAAAGAAGAAATAGTTACAGCCTTGGGAGCAGAATACACAGAAAACGCCAATGAAGTAGACGCACTTTTATATGAGCTTAATAAGGAACTGGTAAGAGACAAAATTATTAACAAAGGGATTCGGCCTGATGGCCGCAGGCAAGACGAAATCCGCCCGATTTGGTGCGAGGTAGGGCTTTTGGGGCGTACCCATGGAAGCGCAGTTTTTACGCGTGGTCAGACCCAGGTTATGACTATTGCGACGCTTGGCACAATAAGCGAAGCGCAGATTCTTGACGGGCTTACTTCTGAAGAAAATAAGCGTTATATGCATCAATACAACATGCTCCCATATAGTGTCGGAGAAACCAGGATGATGCGCGGACCGGGGCGCAGGGAAGTAGGCCATGGCGCATTAGCAGAACGTGCGCTTGAACCCATGCTTCCAAGCGAAGAAGAATTCCCTTATTGCATGCGTTTGGTTTCAGAGGTGATAAGCTCAAATGGAAGCACCTCGCAAGCTTCAATTTGCGCGAGCACTTTGGCTTTGATGGATGCAGCAGTTCCAATTAAAAAACCTGTTGCAGGGATTGCAATGGGTCTGATTAAGGATGATAAAACAGGCAATTTAGCAATACTTACGGATATCCAAGGCCTTGAGGACTTTTTAGGCGATATGGATTTTAAAGTTGCTGGCACAAAAGACGGCATTACCGCAATCCAAATGGACATAAAAATTAAAGGAATAAACAGAGAAATACTCGCCCGCGCCCTTGAACAGGCGCGTGTAGGAAGGCTGTTTATCTTAGACAAAATGCTTGAAACTCTTGCAGCGCCAAGAGCTGAACTTTCCCAATATGCCCCGCGCATAATCTCTTTTAGCATCCATCCGGATAAGATACGCGATGTAATAGGTTCAGGCGGGAAGACAATAAATAAAATAATCGCTGATACTGGCGTTAAGATTGATATAGAAGATGATGGCCGCGTATTTATTGCTTCGCCCGATGCTGCAGCCGCTGAGGCAGCAAGAAAAATAATCGAAGGCATTACGAAGGAAATTGAAGTTGGGGATGTCTACCTCGGTAAGGTTGTGAGCATTAAACCCTTTGGTGCTTTTGTAAACCTAACGCCAGGCAAGGATGGCCTTGTGCATATTTCGAGGCTTGCCAATAAGCGTGTTGAAAAGGTGGAGGATGTTGTTAATTTAGGAGATGAAATTTTGGTCAGAGTTCTGGAGATTGACCAGCAAGGCAAAATAACGCTTACACGAAAAGGGCTTTTGCCTGAAGAACAGGCATAATGCAATAATGCCGGGTGTTGCGAAAGCGCTAAGGTAAAGCCGCAAACAATTTAGCTCTCATTGCCTCTTTGTTTTTTGCATATAGTGTAACAAGCAAAGCAAAGGGGTGAGGGCATGTTTCGTTATAAAGGAATAGGTAAGGTTTTTGTTAATGCAGTGCTTGTTGCCTTAATATCAATCCTGTATATGGCAACTTCAACACCCATTGCCCAATCTGCAGTCGGCGAACTATACAACAGCCCCGTTTATCGCGGGCATGAAGAAGGCGTAGTTGGCTTCGAATGCGCTGTGAGCTGGAATGCAGCAGCGCTTGCGGAACTCCTTGAAAACAATCTTCGTATAACTTTCATAGTAAGCGGCGAATGGGCGGAAGAAAACAGCGAGCAGCTTCTTAAAATGGTTCAGGACGGGCATGAAATAGGAACAATGGGGCAAGAGCCAATGCAAGACGGAAATGCCGGCTTCCTGCTTGCGGATATAAGCCGTTCGCTTAAGAGTATCTATGAAGCTGCAGGCGTTTACGCCAAATTATATTATTCGGGTGACAGAGCGCTTAAAGGTTCAACGCAGGCTGCAGCAAAACTGGGGTTAAAGCATATATTATGTACGACTGATTTGCTCTCTGGCAGAGGTAATGCTTCTGATATTATAAACCGTGCATTGGATAAGCCTTTTGATGGTACTATATTGCTTATACAGCCAACAGCAGAGGCTATTAAGGCAATGCCCAAATGCATCGAGGGGCTTGGTAAGCTGGGTTTTAGGCTTGTTACTGTTAGCGAAGCGCTTGGCGAATACAAACAAAGGATAGTTTAAAAATGGTTTTTCAAGAAAAGATGGCAAACGGAATCAGAATCCTTGGCGATACAATGGAAAAAATACGCTCTTGCGCGATTGGTGTTTGGATTGGAACAGGTTCAGCTTTTGAAGAAGAGGGAGAAGGCGGGGCATCCCACTTTATTGAACATATGCTTTTTAAAGGCACCAAAACAAGGAGTGCCCAGGATATTGCTGTAGAAATGGACAGCATAGGGGGGAGCATAAACGCCTTTACCTCAAAGGAATGCACATGCTATTATGCCAAGGTGCTTGATGAACATGTTGGACAGGCTGTTGATATATTGGCTGATATTGTCCAGAACTCAAAGTTGGATCCGGAGGATATAAAAAAAGAACAGGGCGTTATTTGCGAAGAAATCCTTATGATTCAGGACAGCCCTGAAGACCTTGCGCACGAAAGCATTGCAGGACTTTACTACGAAGGCGACCCGCTCTCAAAGCCAATCCTTGGAACTGAACAAACTGTGCGTTCATTTAATCAAGAGAGTCTGCATGCGTATATGAAACGCCAATATGTGCCAGAGCGCATTGTGATTTCTGCGGCAGGGCATTTTGAGAAACAGTATCTTATAGATTTGTTCAACGAAAAGTTTCAGTCAGTTCCGCATGGACAGGCCTTGGAGTTCAAGCAAAACAAAGCACCCGGAGGGCGCAGATTTCTGCCGGTTGAAAGAGACATAGAACAGATTCATATTTGCATGGCAATGCCAGGCGCGCCTTTGGATTCTCTTGAGCAATATGCGCTTTTTATTTTAAGCAATGTACTTGGCGGCAGTATGAGCTCAAGGCTTTTTCAAAAAATACGTGAAGAGCGCGGTCTTGCTTATTCGATTTATTCTTATCCGACTTGTTACAGAAGCACAGGCAGTTTTTCATTCTATGCCGGTACAGGAGAGAATCAGGCAGTTGAAGTGTTAAAGATTATGCGTAGTGAGGTAGAGAGCGTACTGAAAGACGGAATTACGCAAGAAGAGTTCAAACGCAGCAAGGAACAGCTAAAAGGCAGTTATCTGCTTGCGCAGGAAGGCACATCAAGCCATATGAACGCACTTGGTAAAACCGCTTTGCTGCTTAATCGGGTATATAATGAACAGGAGACTATACAGCGGATTGAAAGTATAACGCAAGAGGATGTTGAACGATTAATCCCAACGGTTTTGGATATTAACAACACCTCAACCGTATGTGTTGGCAGGGTAAAAAAACAAGAAGACGAGTTACGCAGCCTGCTTGAGATAAAATAAAGACTGCATTTTAAAAAGGGGTAGTTGAGGGTGGATAAACTTAATAGAATCTTTGCTATGCAAAAGGAACTTGATAGCGACATTATCGCATTAAGGAAGCTTGAGAGCATTTCAAGCCAGGAATGGATACAAAAAGATGTGCTTGCAATAGTTGCTGAACTTGGGGAGCTGCTCAACGAAACAAGCTTCAAGTGGTGGAAAAACCCTAAAGAAATAAACATAGCAGCCCTTCAAGAAGAAATCGTTGATGTGCTCCATTTTTTTATTAGCCTGTGCATTCATGCAGGCTTGAACGCTGACTCGCTTTTTGAATTATATGCAGCCAAGAATATCGAAAACTTTGATAGGCAGCACGGCCGCTCAGACAAACCCGGATATAGCGCAATGGACAACGAAGCAGGATATTAGGGGGGGCAATGGCTAGAACCAGAATTAGATTTCGAGCGCGGTTTTTCACGCTGCTTGCGCTGGTTTTACTGTTTGCGGGCATAGGCGGGTTTTTTCTCCTGCGCAACAGGAGTGAAGGCGAATTAACAGACGGCACAATGCGGCTTACCCTAAGGCTTGATACTGTCATTGTGCGTGATGAAATATGCATAAGCACAGAACGCTACGACAGAATTCTTTTTGATGTTATTGAAGGCGCAGATGTGCAGGCTGATGAACAGATTGCGCAAGTCTTTAAATGGGGCTATCAGGAAGAGACAATGCAGACACTTTTAGAAGTACAAAAGCAGATACTCGAGCATCAGTCAAAGCTTATTGAAGGAATTGTCAACCAGGAGCTTGATGCGCTAACACTTCAGCTTGAACAAAAGCAGCAAGAAATCCGTGCTGCGAGGAATGCGCAAAACGGGAAGGATATTCACCAGCTTGAGCAGGAGTTAAAGACGCTGCTTTTAAAAAGAGCTGAACTGCTTCATGATATACAGCCTGATGAGGCGTTAAACGACTTGTACTTGCAGCAGGAGCAGCAGCTGAAAAACCTTTCAACATGGAAACGTGATATAATAAATACTGTTGGAGAGGGAGTTGTAAGCTTCTATTTTGATGGCTATGAGCAGGCCTTAAATGCAAATAAGCTAAGCATGATTAATGCAGACCTTATTGGAGGAGTATTGCGCGGCACCAGTATTACGCAGGGCGGCAGTTCTTCAGCAGAAAGCCTGCTGTATCGCCTTGTTGATTCTTCTCATTTTTATGTTGCCTTTTTAACGGATGCTGCATCACCCTTAAGAGTTGTCGAAAATGAAACCTATACTTTAGTATTTGACGGTTATGCAAGCAGACCATTTTCAGGCACTGCACTTGCGCCTATTGTATCCGATAAAAAGATTGTGAACATACTGGAATTCCACCAGGATATGGGCAGCCTCTTAGGGGTGCGTGTTGTAAGCGCTTCGCTTATGAAAGATGCGGCGGGGCTTAAGATTCCTGTTAAAGCAATAGAAAT
>JAKJBL010000019.1:9592-21596 GCA_022707005.1 Bacillota bacterium
CCCGGAATACTGCGTGTTTCTGGTGATGAAACAATCTTTACTCAGGTGGATGTTTTAGCAGCAGACGAAACTGAGGCAATCATACGTGCATCTAATACGGAACAGCTGCTTGTTGCAGGACTGCGGTATAAAAAACCTTAATCGGTTTTCGGGTGGGGGATAAAATGAGTCTTTATGATAATTTGAGAAGAGTGCAGGATGGTATTGAGGATGCCTGCGCAATGTCCGGAAGAAAATCGAATGAAATAACTTTAGTAGCAGTTACTAAATTTGTATCAACAGAAGTAATTGCAGAAGGGCTTGATTTAGGCATAAGAAATGTTGGGGAAAACAGAGCGCAAGAACTAAGTGAGAAACTGGACTTTTTTAAATCAAAAGGCTGCAAAATTCATTTTATTGGACAATTACAGACAAACAAAGTAAAATATATTATAGGCAATGCGGATTTAATACAATCAGTTGACCGCATTCAGCTTGCGCATGAACTTGAACGCCAGGCGAGCTTAAAGGGTATTAAGCAAGAAATACTTATCCAGGTAAACATAGGCGAAGAAGCGCAAAAGGGAGGCATTAGCAAATTTATGCTTGAAGCGTTCCTTGCTGATATATCGGACATGCCTCATTTGAAGGCAGTCGGTCTTATGTGCATTCCGCCGGCTCTTGGTGAGGAAAATACAAGACCGTACTTTGCTGCAATGCGCGACTTATTCGAAAACTGCAATAAGCTCCAAGGTATAACAATGCGTGAGCTGTCAATGGGCATGAGCAATGATTATAAGGCAGCAATTATAGAAGGCGCAACAATGGTACGTGTAGGGAGTGCGCTCTTTGGAAGAAGAATGTAAACGGGTTATATATATACACCCGTTACAGATAATCAAGGCATAGAAATAAACAGCCTTGGTAAACATGTTTATCTCCAAGCGCCAACGAAATAATTTCGTTTGGAGGGAACAACATGGCAAAACTCTTTAGCAGGTTTCTTGATTACATCGGAATCGAAGAAACGAACATGGAGGACGAGTACCAGGACGAGTATTATGCTGAAAGCCCAGAGGAACATACCGATAATGTAGTCAGCTTTAGTGCGCGCGACAAACGGCGTAATAACGTAGTAAGTATGCCGGCGGCCACACAAATGAAGATGATTGTGTATCATCCTATCAGCTATGAAGATACACAGAACATCATTGACAATTTAAAGAGCCGCAAACCCGTAATCGTAAATATGGAGGAACTTGAAATCGAATGCGCTCAGCGCATACTCGACTTTATGGCAGGTGCTGTGTATGCACTTAACGGAACCATATTTAAGATTTCTCGTGGGATTTTTGTGGTAGCGCCCAACAATTATGATATTATTGGCAATGGCGAAGGCGATTTGGGCGAAGAAGGGCTAATCTGACTTATGGTGCTCCTGCGCGCTGCAAACGGGCAGCGCGCTTTTTTAACTACTTTAACTAAAACACATTATTAGGAGTACATCCTTGAAAGCTGACGATGTTATCAAGCAGAAATTTACAAAAGTATTTCGCGGGTATGATGTGGAGGAAGTTGACCTGTTCCTGGACGAGGTAATCCGGACAATCGAAACTTTTGAAAGCGAACGGGATAATCTATTAGCGCAAATAGAAGTCCTTTCCAACAAAATCAGCCACATGGATGACTAGTAAAGCATAAGGCGCAAGCAGTCGTTTAATCGGCCGCAGAACTTGCTCAAAAAACCTGTGCATTGGGCACACTATTGCTGGGTGATGTTGTGGACGATAATAAAGGACAACTTGGGCGCATAGAGCAAAAACTCGAATCCCTTGCAGAAAACTTCGAAAAAGCGCACTTTACTGAATATATTGAATATGTTCATAACAGGCGGCGTTTATATAGAAATGCTTTTGTTCTGGGCATCTTTCGCGGCCTGGGGACTGCTGTCGGGTTTAGTTTGCTTGGCGCTTTAGTAATTTATATACTGCGCGCTGTAGCAAAAACGAGCATTCCTGTACTTGGAGAATTCATAGCTGAGGTAATCAGAATTGTAGATGGGAAACTAAAGGGTTAATAATAAGCTATTTACAGGCAAGCAATTCTTTTTTATAATTGCCTGCGCAGCACAATTTATATGCTGAAATACAGGGGTTTTAGATTATTCTCATAACGCTTGCAATCGCTCCCTGATTTGCATGGAATGCATGCTTTCAAGATGGAATCAAATGCAGTATAATTGTTTTAATCCAAATGTTTAAGTGGAGGAAACTTCATGGTTAACCCTGACAGAGTAGCATTCACAGTATTTGGCAAGGAAATCTATTGGTACGGCATTTTAATGGCTACTGGCATAATAATAGCCGTTTGGCTTGCAATGCGTGAGACTAAGCGAAAAGACATGCAGGAAGATACAATACTCGATTTATGTCTTGTTATAATTCCGTGTGGCATCATAGGCGCCCGGCTTTATTATGTGCTATTTGAATTAAAGCAATATTTAGCCAACCCAATTCGGATTTTATATCTTTGGGAAGGCGGACTTGCATTTTATGGGGCTGTTATCGGTGGAATGCTGGGGCTTGTAGTATATGCCAAAAGGAAAAAGCTCAGCATTATTAAACTTTCGGATATTATAGCGCCGGGCTTGGCGCTTGCCCAGGCAATTGGAAGATGGGGCAACTTTTTTAACCAGGAAGCGTTTGGTCTGCCCGTTACTAACCCCAAGTTGTTGTGGTTCCCGATGAGCGTAAAAATTGATGTGCCATGGAACGGGGGCTTTCATACATTTAACGGAATGCCTTGCAACAACCCTTATCATCTTGCCACCTTTTTTTACGAATCTGTTTGGTGTGCGCTAATATTTATATTCTTATGGTTCTATTTAAGAAAGCGCGCAAAGCATGATGGTGATGTTTTTCTTTATTATGCTGTGCTGTATAGTTTTGAAAGAATGTTTGTTGAAGGTCTGCGCGGAGACAGCCTCTGGCTGATTGAAGGCACAGTAAGAGTTTCGCAATTGCTTAGTGCGCTTATGTTTGCAGGCCTTGTCGTATTCATTCTCATTAGAGCAGCAAAAGAAAAAAGGCTTGGGTATGCTGTTTGGCCTTCGATGACCCAAGAGATTTCCGAACCTGATGCATCTGTTATGGAAGCTTCATGTGAAAACTGTGCTAGTCAAAAGCAAGACCAGAATACAACTTCGGATTCTTTACCGTGCGCTTTAGAAGACTCCAGCAAGACGAGTGTTTCAGAAGATGCCAATGTTGAGGAGGATACTATTAAAACTCAATAAGGGCTGTGGTTTTGAGAAAGGGGTATACAATGCGCAATTTAACTATGCTTACAGATCTTTATCAGCTTACAATGATGTATGGCTATTTCAAACACGGAATGGAAAACAACGAAGCAGTTTTTGACCTATTTTTCCGCAAGACGCGCGAAAACAGTGCGTACGCTGTTATGGCAGGGCTGGAAAGCGTAATAAACTATATTAACAACCTGCATTTTGCAAACGAGGATATAGAGTGTTTGCGTTCGCTTGAGCTGTTCGATGAAGATTTCTTTAATAAACTGCGTACAATGCGCTTTACTGGCGAGCTTTATGCCATGCCTGAGGGCACTATAGTTTTCCCCCATGAACCGCTGCTTCGAATTAAGGCGCCAATAATGCAGGCGCAGCTAATTGAAACTGCTCTTCTTAATATAGTCAATCATCAGACAAATATTGCTACAAAAGCCAGCAGAGTTGTATATGCGGCAAACGGCGACGCAGTGCTTGAATTTGGGCTTAGGCGCGCACAGGGTCCTGATGCAGGCATATATGGAGCTAGAGCTGCAATAATCGGCGGATGTGTTGCAACAAGCAATGTTTATACAGGCCAAATGTTTCATATTGCTGTTAGAGGCACCCAAGCACATAGCTGGGTAATGAGTTTTAAGGATGAGCTTACTGCGTTTCGCGCATATGCAAAGGTTTTCCCAAAAACTTGCATGCTTCTTGTTGACACTTATGACACTTTGCGTTCAGGCATTCCCAACGCAATTAAGGTTTTTCAAGAGTTGCGTGAGCAGGGTCACGAGCCTGTTGGCGTACGGCTTGATTCTGGCGACCTTGCATATCTTTCAAAAAAAGCGCGTGAAATGCTTGATGATTCAGGCTTTGAAAAGGCGAAGATTTTTGCATCAAGCGACCTAGATGAAACAATAATTCGGGATTTAAAACTGCAAGGCGCGCAAATAGATGTTTGGGGGGTTGGAACAAGATTAATAACATCTGATGACCACCCTGCGCTTGGCGGAGTGTACAAGCTTGCTGCTGAAATAATCAACGGTATTATGGTACCTAAAATTAAACGCAGCGACAACCCTGAAAAGATTACAAATCCAGGTTATAAGAAGGTCTACAGGCTTTATAAAAAGAAAAACGGAAAAGCAATTGCTGACCTTATAACGCTCCAACACGAAACAATCGACCCTGAAAAACCGTTAAGAATCTTTGACTCTATTCAAACATGGAAGTCAATGGTGCTTACTGACTTTACATACAGGGAACTGTTAGTACCTGTTTATTTAGAAGGAAAACAAGTTTACAATCCCCCGCCTATTGAAGAGATTCAGGAATATGCAAAAAAGGAACTTGCAAGCATGTGGGATGAATACAAACGCCTTTTAAACCCGCATGTATATAAAGTCGACCTTTCAGATTCCTTATACGATTTAAAGCAAAAGCTTTTAAGGGAGCATGTAGACGGAGACTTGGCATGAGGATAACACTGTTGGTTCTATGCTTTGGCGCAGCCCTTTTGACAGGCTGTGTTTCTCAGAGGCCAGTAGTTTTGCCTTTAGAAACACTTAAGCCTAAGCAGGAGACAGAAGCCGACCCTATGCCTTCGCAGCCTGAGCAAAGCTTTCAAGAGCAGGAACCCGAAAAAGATGCGCTCGGAGCTGTTATTTATTCACCGAATCACTATATGCGGTATTTAACCTTTTCAAATCTTCGTGTCTATGAGTATTCGGGAGGGACTTTCCTTGATGGTATTTGCGAGAACACATATCCCTATGCGCTCAATGCAAAGTTCGAAGTTGTTTTCTTCGATGATAAGGGTGCTGAAACAGCAAGGGCTGAGCTGTATTCGCAAAATGAAAGCGCATGTTTTGAACCGGGAAAATCCGCTGTTTATGCTGATATAGATACTGATATAGATGTTCAGCTTATGGAATTTGAGCTTGCCTGCGTAGAAGGCATTTCACCTGCAGCCTAAGAGCTTAAACAAAAAAGGCGCAATGTTTTAAACCAAAAGTATGCATTAGGTTAAGCAAAGTCATTCCTGTCAGCCCAGGCCAAGAGCAAATCGACCATTTCCCCGTAGCTTTTAACGCCGCTCTCTTGATGATTATATTTAAGATATTCATCATTAACCTTTGTAATTGTTTCTTCAATAGGACCTTTGTATGCGCTCCAATAGGCATTGTAGTGTTCTATATCGCGCCTCATATCTTCACTGTATGCGGACTTATATAAGCGTTTAAACACATCAGGCCGTTCGTCATGGAGTTCATTGCCTGCATGAACAAGCGCCAGCATTATTCCTGAATACATAACAGCTGGGTCGTTTGATGCCATACACGCAAGATAAGCGACGAAATTTGCCTCATCTTCCCGGGCAATCCCCAAACTGTGTGCACTTTCATGGGCTGCAGCTGCAAGAATCAGCAACGCTGGCTGATGAACATTAACATTGGGTTCAGCAGTAAATGGAGAATAGATTCCCGAAATACCTGCCCAGCTAAGACCTATGGATGCTAAAGCAGGTTTGGGCTTAGAAGCGCGGAAGCTGAAGACGGGAATAAAAGCCCTGAGGTTTTCGTATGCCTTGGGTATTTGTTCAAAATAAGCGGAGGCTTTCTCAGGGAGCTTAAAAACGCCATTTTCATCTTCAGGTGCGAGCTTTCGAAGCTGTACCGCTTTTTGCGCAAGCGAAAAACAAACCTGCTCCAACTCGTCTGCCTCCCGCTGCCTAACATCCAGCTCAAGCAATATGCTAAGCTTGGGGCGCGAATAATTAAGCCCCCATAGCAGGTAAAAAGCATTATATATTGCTCCTGCTGCTATAATTATTGTTAAAACAAGCCCTGCAAACTTAGACCAGGGCAGCCGCTTTAAAAGCGCTTTAATTAAGGTATACAGCAAAAGCGCAGGGACGGTAAGTGCAAGCAGAACAAACAGAATCTCTGCAAAAGAAAAGGGCAGAATGCCGAATACGGAGCTAAAAACCCTGTGCAGAAAAGGATAAAGCCCACTGCTGTATATTCGTTCTACCATTTCCGGATGCCTGCTGGCAAAGGCTTTAATTAGCATGCCAACAGGTATAAGCAGAACCCATGGAAGGCGCGCAATGAGGGGTTTCCATTCAGAGGGAGTTACTATGCTTGGCGTTTCATTTCCCATGCGCATAGTATAGCACATATATTCACGCGAATAAGTATAAAAACCTTTCCTCAGTTGGGAGGGAATGCTATACTGAAAACATTCAGGGGGGATTTAATTGCAGGTTGGCATATCCACTGCAAGTCTGTTCGGCAAATACAGCGTTGAGGATGCCCCAGCTCGGATTGCCGCATTTGGGGCTTCAATTTGCGAAGTGTTTCTTAATACTTTTTCAGAATACCGCGATGAATTTATCGGGTTGCTTTCTGAGCGCATTCATAAGCACAATTTGCGCGTATATAGCATTCACCCAATGGGAACGCAGTTTGAGCCGCAGCTGTTTTCCCTGCATATAAGGCAGAGAGAGGATGCGTTTCGCATTTACGAGCAGGTGCTTCAGGCGGGTAAAGCGCTTGGGGCAAGCTGTTATGTTATGCATGGTCCTTCCACTATGTACGGCGCTGTAAGAAATATGGAGCTTGAACGCATAGGGCCAATTGTGCAAACCCTGTGCGAAATGGCAAAAGAGTATGGGCTTGTGCTTGCATGGGAAAACGTAAGCTGGTGCCTTTTTCATGAGCCGTCATTTGGGCTACGCCTTTTAGATGCAACAAAAGCCGATGATTTACGATTTACTTTAGATATAAAGCAGGCAGTCCGAAGCGGGTATACGCCGCTTGAATACATCGAAGCTGTAGGGGAAAGACTCATCAACCTGCACATATGCGATTATATAGAAAGTTCTAATTGTGTGCAGCCTATTTTACCCGGACGGGGAAAATGCAACCTTGAAGAGCTTTATTGTGCATTGTTGAATAAGGGATATAAAGGACCGGCTATTCTTGAAGTTTACAGCGACCTTTATGAGGACGAGGATGAGCTTGAAAAAAGTTTTGCTCTTGTGCGCGAGTCTTTAAAGTAAGCTGCAAAGTTTAATAAAAGGGAGGTATTGCAATGTATAAAGACAGCGTATGGCAGGCTAAGATGCGTATAAAAATCGACTTTAACAATATGATGCACGACTCGATTGGCGAAAAGGGAATAGAGCTAAGCGAACTGGAAGCTATGTCACCCCTGCTTAAATCAGCTTCATTGCGCATGGCTGAAAACCGCTGCTTAATGAAATGGAGAGATCTCCCATACACTCAGGATGCAGTAATAGAAGAAGTCTTGGCTGCATCAAACGAATTTGGTGAATTTGAGAATTTTGTTGTGCTTGGCATAGGCGGCAGTGCGCTTGGACCAATTGCTGTACAACATGCGCTCAACCACCCATACTACAATATTCTTAAAGGTTCAGTTCACAACAGACCCAGATTGTTCGTTGAAGATAATGTTGACCCGGAACATATGGCAGCTTTGTTTGATGTTCTTGACCTTGAAAAGACAGTGTTTAATGTTGTAACAAAATCAGGCAGTACAAGCGAAACCATAGCGCAATTACTAATAGTTGCATCCATGCTTAAAGATAGAATAGGCGATAATTGCCTGAGCAGACATCTTATAGCAACAACTGACGAAAAAAAGGGCAGCCTTATAAAAATAGCAAAACAGTATGGGATTAAAACATTTTATATACCTGAAGGTGTTGGCGGACGGTTTAGCGTATTGTGCCCTGTAGGTCTGCTTCCTGCTGCAATTTGCGGCATAGATATTAATGAAATGCTTGCAGGTGCAGCATATATGGACAAACTTTGCAGCACCCCTGATATTTGGCATAATCCTGCATATATGTTTGCACTAATGCAGGTGGGCGCTCTAAAGCGTGGCTGCAATATTTCAGTTATGATGCCCTACGCGGATTCGTTAAGGTTTTTTGCGGATTGGTATGCGCAGCTCTGGGCAGAATCGCTCGGAAAACGATTCGATAATGAAAATAATGAGGTGTTTAAGGGTCAGACGCCAGTAAAGGCTTTAGGCGTAACAGACCAACACAGCCAGGTGCAATTGTATGCTGAGGGTCCATTTGATAAAGTTGTAACGTTTATTCGTGTTGAACGTTACAGAAAAGAGCTTGCAATACCAGAAGGTTTTGCAGATTATCCTGAAATCTCCTATCTTGGGGGCCATTCGCTAAATGAGCTTATTCACGCTGAACAGACAGCCACAGAATACGCCCTTGCAAAGAGCGGGCACATGAACAACACCATCATAATCCCAGAAATTAACACGTTTACAATAGGAGAGCTGATTTACCTCTTTGAGGTTGCAACAGCTTTTGCAGGCGAACTGCTTAATATAAATGCTTTTGACCAGCCTGGGGTAGAAGAAGGCAAAAATGCAACATACGCGCTTTTAGGCAAACCCGGCTTTGAAGCTAAGAAGAAGGAACTCGATGCCATGCCGCCCCGAAATGAGCGCTATATTGTGTAAGCTAACAATGTTTAAAGATTTTCGGCAAAAGCTTAACTTCTTGGCCAAGCTGTAAACTTTGGGTTCAGATGGATGACAGCGAAAATGCAATGCGGTAAAATCAAACAGAGGGGCTGCTCTATACTGCTTGAAGTCTGTAGAGCTGCAGGATGAATTAAATGAAAAGCATTCTAACCTGCTTAAAGACTGCAGGTATTTATCTATTATGTGCGCTTTGTCTTGTAAGCTGCGCAAAGCCGAGTGCAGCTGACGATATTGCTTCTGCTGCAAGCCCAACGCCTAAACCGGAAGTTAAGGCAAATGCGCCAATCAATGTTTCCGGAACGCTTATTGGGTTTGTTGTACCAAAGGCAGCTGACGAGGCTCTATATTTAGCAATGCATGGCTTTTTACGCACTGCCGAAAACCTTGGTTATCCTGCAAAGCTTTTTCAAGCAGCCCAAGGCATTGCTTCGGTTGCAATAGTTGAGCAGGCGGATAGAGAAGGCTGCGAAGGGCTTCTCGTTTGGGATGAGAACGGGGCTAATGCTGCTGCCATAAAACGCGCAAATGAGCTTTCAATACCTGTAGTTGTCCCATATTACAAATCATCTGAAGAGGGAGTATTAGCTAATCCGCAAGCTGATTTATTGGGTTACACTGAAGAAGTGGCATTAAGCTTAGCACAGCGCATGCAGGAGCGTGAATGCAAGGCGGGCAAAATTCTCGTTTACGGAACTTCGCCAGAAGCTGCGTATGGAGGCTTTGTTGAAGCTGTTGCAGCCTATTACCCGCAATTTAATGTTGCATACTTTAAATGCAGCAATGTTGATGAACAGGCGGCAGTTGACGAGCTTGCAGAGTACATCCTTTGGAATAGGGATATTAAAGGCTTGTTTTGCACGGATAGAAATGGGGCGCGAATTGCTGTGCAAGCTAGGCAGGCGGCACAAAATCTATTTAAGCGTAACGGCGCTCCTGAAGCTAAGGCGACTCCAAAAATTGCTGAAGCTGCCACAGAAACACCGCTACCTTCAGCTACTCCTGTACCCGAAGGGTTAATTAAATCAATAGTTATAACAGTTGCAGGTTATGGGTTTAATGAGGATACAATTTCGCTTTTAAGAAAAAATGATATAAACGCGCTTGTGCTTGAACCGTATTACGACGCAAGTGCGCATGCTGTAATGCTGCTAGACAGAATTTTAAACGGGCAGAGCGTCTCGGCTTCATCTACGCTCAATATGCCGATTGTGAGGTTAGCTACGCTTGAAAAATATGAGCTTATATACAATCAGGCGAAAGAATGGTTTGGGCTTAATTAATCGCTATAAGTAGTCTAAGGGGAGTATTGTGAGAAGCGAGAGGGATGTAAGACAAAAAGCTAAAAACATCGAATGGGTAACTGTTTTGCTTATTCTGGGCTTTGTTGGATTTGGTCTTATCACAATCGGCAACGTGATGGCTGAACCCTTTACTGGCCAAGAGTCTGGAATCAGCGATATGCTAAAAAGACTCAGCCTTGAGTATGTTCAGCGCCAGGCATCAAACTTTTTAATAGGGCTTGCAGCTTTGATAATTGTTGCAGCTATTGATTATAGTCTTTTGAGAAATATCGTTAATTATGTTTATATTGCAAATATTGTACTGCTTGTTATGCTGCTTATAGTTCGCAATAATACAAGAGGTGTTTTTGGGTGGTTTACGATTGGAGCGCGTGCTTTTCAGCCGTCTGAGCTTTGCAAAGTCACTTTAATTATTATGCTTTCTAAACTTGCTGCAGATGCCGTTGAACGAGACGGCGCTTTAAAAAGCTTTAAAGACATAGCGATTATGATGTTCTATTTTGGGCTGCCTTTTGCACTTGTTATTATGCAGCCTGATTTTGGCACAGCCGTAGTGTTCATCGCTATACTGATTTGCATTCTATTTGTTTCAAAGATTAGCTGGAAATACATTGTGAGTGCTGTTGCTGTAGGCGCTGCCTTGCTGCCGCTAAGCTATTATTATATTTTTACAGACGAGCAAAAAAGGCGTATTGATGTGTTTCTTGACCCAACCGAAGATCTTCTTGGTTCCGGAATGCACGTAGCCAGAAGCAAAGAAGCAATAGGTTCAGGTCAGCTTATAGGTAAGGGCTATTTTAGGGAGGGGACTCTGGCTCAGCTTAAATATGTGCCCGAAAGGCATACAGACTTTGTGTTTTCAGGCATAGTTGAAGGGCTTGGGTTTGTTGGCGGTACAATTCTGATTGTCGCCTACTTTTTTTTAATTTTCCGTTGGCTGTGGATAGCTTTGCATGCTAAAGACCATTTCGGAACCTGCCTTGTTATTGGCGCAACAAGCATGCTGCTTGCGCATGTATTTGAAAACATCGGCATGAGTATTGGTTTAATGCCGGTTACCGGAATACCGCTGCCATTCATTAGCTACGGAGGCTCAAACCTTTTGGCGAACATGTTGTCAGCAGGGTTGGTTCTTAACGTCTGGTTCAGGCGCCCGCAGCGAAGATAGCGTTATTTGCTTATTGAGCCTATTTCCTATTTTTTCCGCATATACTGTGGTATTCGGAAAGTGGAAGGATGGCTCGTTATGAATCTGCAGAAGATGGAAATAGGTCCATTTATTATAGATAAAGATACCGTTCGGCAACCCGATTCGGGTCAAAGAAAATCAGCGGTGAAATTTAATAAACCTCGCAAACGGGTTAAGCGGATACCAGGGCCACTTATAGCCCAAATCAGCATATGTGTTTTTGCATGCGCACTTATGCTTTCTATGCGCAGTCTTGAAATCCCAGGCTCTGAACAGATGGTCTTGAGTGTGCAAAACATATTAAATAAAGAAATGGACTTCGATGAAATGCTTGGAAAGCTTCAGTTTGTTGAGCTGCCGAATGTGCTTGAAGTGTTTGCTGCAGATAAGAAAATGGCTGTGCCTGTAAATGCAGATAATGTAAAAATTGCGCATGACGAAGGTTATATTGAATGGGAAGAATCGCCCGATGCGCAAGTTATTGCAGCAGCCAATGGCCGTGTGCGCGCAATAGGCGTTGATGATCTGCTTGGCAACTATATTAGGCTTGAACATGATGGCGAACTCGAAACCATATATTATGGGCTAAACAGCATACAAGTGGAGGAAGGTCAGCCTATTCGCAAGCTTGATTCTCTTGGGACACTTGGTTCCGGCGGTTTTTTACGGCTTTATGTGCTCTATGCAGGCAAGCCCCAGCCGCCTGAG
>JAKJBL010000001.1:0-9443 GCA_022707005.1 Bacillota bacterium
CAAAAATGTGCTGCAGTATGACGATGTTATGAACAAGCAGCGCGAGATTATATACTCACAGCGCAGGCGCGTGCTTATGGGCGAGGATATACGGCAGTTCCTGCTCGAAATGCTTAAAGGCGTAATGGAACAGCTTGCAGGCCGCTATTGTTCAGATGCGGAATACCCAGAAGAATGGGATTTGGCGGGTCTTTCAAAAGAAGTTTCTGAGCTATGCCATATACCTTTGCAAATGTTTTTTAATGAGAGCGAACTTGAGGAGCTTACAAAACCAGCTGTTGTTGAACGCATATATGCGGCTGCGTTTGACGCTTACTCAAAGCAGGAGCAGGCCTTTACTCAGGCAGGGGTTGATATGCGCGAGGTTGAGCGCGTTGCCCTGCTTCGCGCTGTTGACAGCAACTGGATGGACCATATAGACGCGATGGATCAGCTCCGACAGGGCATAGGCCTAAGGGCGTATGGGCAGAAGGAGCCGGTTTCTGCCTATACTCAGGAAGGCTTTGAAATGTTTGACGCAATGATAGATGCAATCCGCGAGCAGACTATCCGCTTCCTCCTAAGCGCAACGCTCAGCAAGCCTAAGCGCGAGCAGCTTGCAAAGCCTATAGAAACACCAGCGCTTGATGCAAATACGCCAAGCCATGCTTCAAAAACTCCAGGGCGCAATTCGCCCTGCCCCTGCGGAAGCGGCAAGAAATACAAAAACTGCTGCGGAAAGAACGCAAAATAATAAAACTAAAGGAAGTGGGAATATGATTGAGCTTGACGAATACAGGCAGCAGCTTGCCTCATCAGTGCAAACTCTAAAAGAGGCAGGTGACTCTCTTTGACCTCGCTGCCCTGAAAGAGCAAAAATCACAGCTTGAAGCGCAAATGGCTGCGCCCGGGTTTTGGGAAAATATCGACGAGGCAAACAACCTGAACAAGCGGCTTAAATCGCTTGAGAACAAAATCTCCCGCTATGAGCGGCTTACAGCTGCAGCGGATGACCTTGGAGCGCTCATTGAAATAATCGAAGAAGAAGACGACAAAAGCCTGCTTGATGAGCTTAGCTTAGAGTATTCGGCCTTTAAAAAAGATGTTGAGGCATTGCGGCTTTCAACTTTGCTAAAGGGCGAGTATGATGCGACAAATGCAATCCTCTCGCTCCATGCAGGCGCAGGAGGAACAGAAGCGCAGGACTGGGTGCAGATGCTCTATCGCATGTATGTGCGCTATTGTGAAGAACGCGGCTTTACAGTCAGAGAGCTTGATTTGCTCGATGGGGACGGGGCAGGCATAAAATCCGTAACTTTCGAAGTCGCAGGGGAGAGCGCCTATGGCTATTTAAAAGCTGAAAAGGGCGTGCACAGGCTTGTGCGGATTTCTCCTTTTGATTCTTCGGGCAGGCGGCATACCTCGTTTGCCTCACTTGATGTAACGCCGATTTTTGACGAAGGCATGGATACGCTTGAAGTCGATATGGATGATGTGCGTGTTGACACATACCGCTCAAGCGGCGCAGGCGGGCAGCATGTAAACAAAACTTCCTCAGCTATCCGCCTTACGCATCTTCCCACAGGCATAGTCGTGCAGTGCCAGAACGAGCGCAGCCAGCTCCAAAACAGGGAAACTGCAATGCGCATGCTTAAGGGCAAGCTTTTGGAGCTGCAGGAGCGCGAACATATAGAGCAAATGTCAAAAATTAAGGGCGACATGAAAAGAATCGAATGGGGGAGCCAAATCCGCTCCTATGTCTTTCAGCCGTATACGCTTGTAAAAGACCACCGCACAGGTGTTGAAAACGGAAATATTCAAGCAGTTATGGATGGCGAGCTTGACGCGTTTATAAACGCGTATCTTGTTCAAACATAAGTCAGCCTTAAATCTGCGCATGCAGCTTGAAAGGAAAGTATAGTGCCAAGCGCGATAAGCAGCCTTCTTCAATCCGCAATACGCGGGTTCAGACCGTTTCTTAACAACCTCAGCCTCGAAATGGAAAGAGTGGGGCAGGATGTGCTTGCGGAAAACGAAGTAAGGCAGCTGCCCGAGGGCATGGTTGTTGCTGCAGACTGCATAGGAAAAATGCGCGCTGAATGGTTCCATACGCTTGGAGCCCCGGAGGATGAGGCGATTTTATATTTTCATGGCGGCGCGTATATGACTGGCAGCATAATAAGCAACCGTCCGCTTGCTGTTGACTTTGCAGAGGCTACTGCGCGCAATGTGCTTTCGTTTGAGTACAGGCTTGCGCCTGAACACCCCTTTCCGGCAGCGCTTGAAGACGGGCTTGCAGTTTGGCAATATATGCTTTCGCTTGGGCTTTCGCCTGAGCGGGTTGCGTTTGTGGGCGATTCTGCAGGAGGCGGGCTTGAACTGGCGACCTGCCTCAGAGCGCGCGAGCTGGGTCTGCCGCTGCCTGGCGCGCTTGTTGCGCTTTCGCCCTGGGTCGACCTGACGCTTTCGGATGAAAGCTACCATGAAAACAGATTTCTTGACCCAATGCTTGAGCGAAAAAAGCTAATTCGCGCGGTTATGTATTATGCATACGGGAAACCTTTAATGAACCCTCTTATTTCGCCTGTATTTGCTGACTTTAGCGGCTTCCCTCCAACGCTTATACATGTCGGCACAAACGAGCTTTTGCTCGGCGAAGCGCGGCGGTTAAAAAGTGCAATGATGCGTGATGGTGCAGCTGTAGAGCTTCTCGAATGGGAAGGTATGTGGCATGTGTTCCAGGTGTTCGATATTCCTGAGAGCCGCGCAGCAATGCGCCAAATCGCTGGCTATGTGCTAAAGCATATAGGGCGCTCCAAAATATAAGGCAAAGGAGAGATATTGGAGAAAAGGCAATGGTATCCGCTTGACAATGCGGCAAATATCTACCCTGTTATTGAATATAAGGGCTGGACATCGATGTTTCGCCTTACTGCTGTAATGAGCGAAGATGTAAATCGTGAGGCGCTCCAGGCTGCGCTTGACAAAATGCAGCAGCGCTTCCCGGGGTTTTATGTGCGGCTTAGGCGCGGCGCCTTTTGGTACTATCTTGAGGAGCTTAAGCTTAGAGCGCTTGTTGAAGACGACACGCTGAACCCTTGCGAGCCAATAGCAAAAAAGGAGCTTCCGTTTCGGGTTAAGGTGCATAACAACCGAATCTCATGTGAGTTTGCGCATGTTGTGTGCGACGGAGGCGCAGGGCTTGTGTTTTTAAAAACTCTGCTTGCGCAATACTTAAGAGAACAGGGCATAAATGTGCCTGCAAAATACGGGATTCTTGATTTAGACGCAGTTGTTGATAGCGAGGAGCTCGAAGACAGCTTTTCGCGCTTTTCGCGCGTCAAGGGGCGGCTGCCAAGGCATGAACCTGCAGCTTATCATATTTTAGGCACACCTTTGCATAGAGGTATGCGAGTAATAACAACAGGACAGCTTAGCGTTAATGAGGCAGTTAAGCTTGCAAGGGAGAATAAAGTATCCTTAACAGAGTATCTTACTGCAACTTTAATTTATGTAATTTATTTAATGCAGGGCGCACAGCGAAGTTCACGCCTTCGCCCGGTAAGGGTAAGCGTGCCTGTAAACCTGCGCAAATACTATCCTACAAAGACGCTTAGAAACTTCTCGCAATACTTAAACCCTGGGATTGACCCGAATTTTGGGGACTTTAGCTTTGAGGAGATTCTGTTGCAGGTTCATCACTATTTCCGCTTCATGTTTACCGAAAAAAACCTTAATGCGCGTATTTCCCAAAATGTCAGCGCAGCACAGAATATTGCGCTTCGCGTCATACCCCTCTTCCTTAAAAAACTCAGCATTAGGCTTGTATATGAGCTTACAGGCGAAGCAGTTTTTACAACCGTGCTTTCAAACCTCGGCAAAGTAGAGCTCCCTGAAGAGATGCGCCCATATATAAAAAGAGCTGACCTTGTGCTTTGCACTGCGCGAAGGAATGCGCTTGAATGCGCAGTTGCAAGCGTTGGCGACGTGCTTTCAATTACATTTACCCGAATTATTGCAGAGCCGTATGTAGAGCGGATGTTTTTTAGGGCGCTTGTAAGCAAGGGGCTGCATGTGCTCGTTGAGAGCAACCAGGTGTAGAAAAGGAGTTGGCAAGTGGCATATTGTGTAAACTGCGGAGTTGAACTTGAAAAGAGCTTAGAGCATTGCCCGCTTTGCGGAGTTGAGGCAATAAACCCAAAAGAGCCCTATGACCCGATGCTGCCAAAGCCGTACAGCACGCGCATTGTGCGTATGCAGGCGCGTGTTGAAAGGCGCTTTAGCGCGCTCATTATAAGCGTTGTATTCGCGCTTGCTGCAGTGGTATGCGTTATGGCAAACCTTGTTTATCAGGATGCGCTTACATGGTCGGTTTATGTTGTTGCATCTCTTGCACTTATTTGGGTGCTTGCGCTTTTCCCTTTAATTTATACAGGGATGCACCCTGTTGCAGTTGTTATGCTCGATATCTGCGTGCTGCTTTTATACCTGTATGTTATAAATCTTGCTGACTCGAGCGCAGATTGGTACATTACGCTTGCAATGCCGCAGGTGCTCCTTTATGGCGTGATTGCGCTTATAGATGTCTTAGTTTTAAAGGGCGGCATAATGGTTGGCTGGCAGCGGTACGGGCTTGTTGTAATGTCGGTCGGCGCTGCTATGATGGGGCTTGAAGTTATTTTGGATTTATACAACAATATGCATGTTGAGCTTGGCTGGTCATGGTTTGTTATAATCCCTGCCTTTGCTTTAGGGCTTATATTTTTCTTAATTGAGCGCAAACGCGAGCTAAAAGATGAAATCCTAAAACGCCTGCGGGTGTGAAATTTTGGGCAATGTGACAATTCCGCAACATCTTGGCGCATACTCTTGAGAAAAACAGCAAGTTTAATTAAAATAAGGGTTAACTGCGGGATTAGCAGGGAGTGTGTTGATGCAAAACGGATTTCTGCACCACTCGAGGCTTGAAGTTTACCGTGCGCCGCAAGGCGCTCTGACAGTTTTGAGCAGAGTGCGGCTTAGGCTTAGGGCAGAGGGCGATATTAAAATTTCTGCCGCTGTTTTAAGGCTTTGGATAGATGGAAGCGAAGCGGCCATACCAATGCAGGCTATACAGCTGGATGCCTGCGTTTATTTTGAGGCGTACGCGCAAATGCCCGAAACTCCAGGGCTTGTTTGGTACTATTTCATTCTTGAACTGCAGGATGGAAGGGTGCTTAACTATGGCGGCAAAAGCGGCTGGGGCGGGCTTTATGTTCACGAGCCTCCTGGGTATCAAATTACTGTTTACAGCAAGGATTTTGAAACGCCAAGGTGGTTTAGGGAGGGGATAATCTACCAAATCTTCCCTGACAGGTTCAAAAAAAGCGGAACTTCCAATTACGGAATTGAATATCATCAAAGCCTTGGGCGAAGAGTCCGCGTACATGAGGATTGGACCGAGCTGCCCGAATATATGCCTGTTCAAGGTGAAACAGATTATAAGCCGGATGATTTCTTTTGCGGCAATTTGCAGGGAATACTCGAGTCGCTTGCATACTTTAAGCGTTTTGGCGTAACCTGCCTCTACCTTAACCCTGTTTTTGAAAGCGCCTCAAACCACCGCTATGATACTGCGGATTATTTAAAGGTAGACCCGATTTTAGGCAGCAACGCCTCTTTGAAGGCGCTTTGCACAAAGGCAAAAGAATTCGGAATTCGCGTAATCCTCGACGGAGTATTTTCACATACAGGCGCTGACAGCAGGTATTTTAATAAATACAGCAGATATAAAGAGCAGGGGGCGTTTGAGTCTCCCTCATCCCCATACAGGAGCTGGTTTTATTTCGGCGAGAATTTCGAGCATGGTTACAGAAGCTGGTGGGGGTTTCCTGAGCTTCCTGAAGTTGACGAGCATGCGCAAAGCTATATAGAATTCGTAATGGAAGGCGAGAATTCCCTTATAAACTTTTGGGCTGAGCACGGCATAGCCGGCTGGAGACTCGATGTGGCGGATGAGCTGCCGGATGCCTTTATTTGCGGACTGCGCACGCATTTAAAGGCGCTCAACAGGGATAATGTGCTGCTTGGGGAGGTCTGGGAGGATGCGACAACAAAAGTCGCATATGGAAAGCTGCGCGAGTATGCGCTTGGCAATGCGCTTGATTGCGTAATGAACTACCCCTTGCGCACGGCAATCGCAGATTTCCTCCTTATGAAGTCTGACGCAGCAGAGCTTAATGAGAGCCTTCAAAAGCAGCGTGAGCGTTATCCAAAGCCTTTTTACTATGCTGCAATGAACATGCTCTCGACCCATGATACTGTGCGGATGCTCTCAGTACTATCAGGCGCTCCAGATAGAGATGCGCTCACGCGCATAGAACAGGCGGATGTCATATTAAGCAGCGAGGCGCTTGAGCGAGGAAAGCAGCTTTTCGTGCTGGCAGCTGCGCTTCAAATGGCTTTGCCCGGCGTGCCAAGCATATATTATGGTGATGAGGCCGGGCTTACCGGTATGGCAGACCCGTTTAACCGCCGCACATACCCTTGGGGGCGTGAGGATACATCGCTCCAAAACATATATAGCCGCCTTGCAGGGGCGCGAAATATCAGCGCGGCGCTCTCGCGGGGCTTTTGCAGGATGGGCGCGCTCAGCGAAGATGTTTTTGCAGTGCTGCGCTATACCTCCGGCTGCCTCGATGCGTTTGGCTGTGAGGCAAAAGAAGAAAGAGCGCTTTTGCTTATTAACCGTTCTTCTAAACATCAGGCGCTTTGCTTTGCGCCCAAACTGCTTAACGAAGGACCGGATGCATCTGTGCCTGTTTCGTTAAAAGGCTTATGGCGTGATGTGCTTTTTGAGGATACGCTTTTTATAGAGGATGATGAGCTTACAATTGAAGCTGCGCCGCTTAGCGCAAGGCTGCTTATATATGAACGCATGGAATAATTTGCTTAAGTTTTTGGCAGAGCAAAGTTTTCTGTGGTATTATTAAGGAGAGGGTTGTATGCTTCAGGGTCGCTATGGCAACGATTATTTAAACCGGGCGCTTGGTATCTTAACAGTATTCTTTGCTGTTTTAGGCATGTTTTTTAAATACACAAGCCCTGTACGCCCGATACTTTCAGTAATTTCAGCCCTGTTTGCAGGCTTGATGCTCTTTAGGATGCTCTCGCGCGATTTTAACGCAAGAAGGCTTGAGAACGAAAAGTTTCTCTCCTGGTGGATGCCGTTTAGAACCAAGCTCAAAAGCTTCTTCCAAAAAGGGCCGCGGGTTCGCAAAGCGCGTGTTACTCCAACGTTTGCAGAGCGGAGAAAGTATAAATATTTCATTTGCCCACAGTGCGCCCAAAGGCTGCGCGTGCCGCGCGGCAAGGGCAAGCTTAGGGTGACGTGCACAAGGTGCGCAAACAAATTCGAAATAAAATCCTAAACATTATAAAACAGGAGGAGAAAAATGCGGGTTAACAAAGATATGACAATTGCGGAGATTCTTAGGCTCGACGGCGGCATAGCGGATATTCTTTCTGCAACAGGCATGCATTGCCTGGGCTGCCTGATGGCGCATGGCGAAGACCTTGGCCAGGCATGCGCAGTTCATGGTATTGATGCTGATGAGCTTATTAAGCGCATAAACGACTACCTTGCTTCAAAAGACGCCGAAGGGGCGGAATAATAAAACAGGAGGTTTCACATGGTCTACGTTTGCACAGTATGCGGGTATGAGTACGACCCTGAAGTTGGAGACCCTGATAACGGGGTTGCGCCCGGAACAGCCTTTGAAGATGTCCCTGATGATTGGGTATGCCCAATCTGCGGCGCCAACAAAGATGCTTTTGAGCCAGCCTGAACAGCTCAGCAAAAAGCCGCTTCATTATAAAAGCGGCTTTTTGCTGCTTTTGCCATGTATCTTAAACAGCTTCTCGGAGGGCTTATGAAAATTTCAGCAAAAGGGCGGTATGCTCTTAGGCTTATGCTCGACCTTGCTCTGCACAATGCGGGCGGGTGGGTAACTCTAAAGGAGGCGTCAGAGCGGCAGGGAATCTCGATAAAATACCTTGAACAGGTTGTCGCACTCTTAACCCGTGCCAACCTGTTAAAAAGCAGCCGCGGCCCGCAGGGCGGCTATATGCTCGTAAAGCACCCGAGGGAGTATTCGGTTGGCGAGGTGCTCCGTGTAACTGAAGGCGAAATCGCGCCTTCAGCCTGCCTTGAGGATACTCTCAAGCACTCCCACAGAAAAGGCTTCTGCCCTACGCTCCCGTTTTGGCGCGGGCTCTATGAGGTTATAAACGCCTACCTCAATTCAAAGTCTTTACAAGATCTTTTAGATGAACAGCAGCATTTCGAGAGTTTAACATATTCAATTTAAGAAGCGGAATTCCCGACATTATTTGCATTTGCTAAGCGCAGATAAATAGTGTATCATGCTCTATGTGCCTTGAATTGGAGCATATTACGGGTACATATCGGAGGTCCCTATTTTGGAGCCTGGGTGTTTAAATAGGCTTAAAACTTCGCGTAAGCTTTTAGTGTGGGTTGTTGCGCTTTTAATGTTCTTCCTCGGGTTTGAAGCAGGCGGTTTTCAGCTTGTGCTTTTAGACGTTGCAAAGGATTTTGGGCTTAACACTTCGACTATGGGCATGCTTGCGAGTATGCAGTTTTTTGCTACTATTGGCATGCCGCTGTTCTTTGGCAGACTGTCTGACAGAATAGGCAAAAAGCGAGTGCTTGCCTTCAGCCTTCCGGTTTTTATACTTGGCTGTGTGCTTGCAGGTTTGGCGCACTCCGCCCTGCTGCTTGTTGCAGGAGTCGCTGTTTTAGGCGCCGGGTTTTCAGTAACTGAGTGCATAGCGACTGCTGCGCTCTCAGACGGGAACGCCGGTGATTCCGGCAGAGCCATAAGCCTTGTGCAGTCAATGTTCAGCTTAGGCGCAGTTGCAGGTCCGCTTTTTTCTGATATGCTTATTCGCTCTTTAGATGCTTCCTGGCGTGTTGTGTTCATGCTTGCAGGCGGCGGCTTTCTCTTGCTTTATCCGCTTATGCTTTTAGCGGATATGCCTATTGTTAATAATGGCGCTTCAAAAAGCAGTTCAGTGTTCCTGCTCCTTAAGAACAAGCTGCTTATAGCGCTTTGTGCAGTAATGCTTTTATATGTTGGGTTTGAGGTAGGCCTTGCATTTTTTGTTGAGTCACTTTTCGTTGTTGAATTTTCAGCGCCTGAACTCGGAGCGTTTGGGATTTCGCTTTTTTGGCTCGCAATGTTCGTTACCCGCTTTTTAATGAGCCGCATACGCACTAACCGCAGACATATAGTCTTAGGCACTTTAGGCTTGTGCGCGCTTACAGTAGTTGCGCTTGCGTTCTCTAAAAACGCATATTTTGCGCTTGTCCTTTACGCGCTTTTAGGCGCTGCTTCAGGGCCAGTCTGGCCAATTGTTGCAGGCGCAGCGCTTGATGCATGCCCAGGTGATACCGGAGCAGCCGC
>JAKJBL010000001.1:9453-70217 GCA_022707005.1 Bacillota bacterium
AGCAGGCAATATAGGCGGCGCAGTCGGGCCTGCGCTTATGGGAATAGTGAGCCAGGTTTTCGGGCTTCGCATCGGCCTTATGATGCTCTCGCTCATTTCAGTTGGCGCAGCTGCAATTTTGTTTATTGGCTTAAGAGATAAAAAGAGCTTTACTTAATTACGCCCTTTTGAATAATAACATTCGCATATACGGCTTCTTCGCCTGTCTGCACGATGCAGTAGGCCTTTTTAGCTGCTTCGTAAAACTTAAAGCGTTCATAATAACCAAGTGCAAGAACGCCCCGAGGGTCGAACCTCTTTACGATTTCTTTGTATTCTTCCCAAATTGGGACTGTCGGCATGTTGTCACTTTTCATTGGCTGCATGAGCATAACGGGAGTTTCAACATAGGAATCGCACGGAATAAGAGTGAGGATAGCCTCTAAGAGCTTAGGTATTCCATGCCCGTCTGCGCGCAGGAACTTGCACCCGCCTTCCTGCGCAAACCGCTTCCCAGGGAAATTTGCATCTCCAAGCACTATTACATCGCTATGCCCCATTTCACAAAGTGTCAAAATAAGCTCAGGAGAAAGAATCTTAGGTACTCCAAGCAGCATAGTAGTTAGTGTAAAATAGTTCTGGGTATACCCAGACTATTTTACACTGAGCGGATATGGCATTTTAAGGTGGGAGTCTATTGAAGCCCTTTACTCTTTAGATGATGCTATCTGTTGCTGCATTTGTTCTGCTTTTAGGCGATGATTTAACTTTTCGATATTTTGCACAGTTGCCTTATTAAAAAAATGCTCAATGAGCTCAACCTGTTTAAGCTCCTGCTTTGTGCCGTTAATAAGGCACAGGAAGTCGTGGAGCACGTCATGCCTGTAAAGCAGATACGCGCCCTCTGCTTCGCCTAAAGGCGTAAGCCTCAAATAAGCATAGGGCTTGTAGTCCAAAAAGCCGCGCTCAGCAAGCTGACCTATCATTTTCGTAACAGAGGAGGGTCTTACATTAAGCGCCCTTGCGAGCGTCTGCACGCGTACTGCAGGCTCGTGCTTTAAAAGCCTGCATATCATTTCAAGGTAATCTTCCATTGTGCGTGTGAGCGCGCGCTTTTCAATGCGCTCATAGCCATCCAATGTTCTAAACTCGCTGTTCATATCCGCCTCTCACGCTTTTTAGCCTGCCTGCATATTATTGTGTACAGGAAAGATTATTGCACTAGTGCAACATATGAAAGGAGGTGCTAAAGTATGATGGAAAGCCTTTTGTGCGTACCATTTGGCATGTCTGTAAAGGTAGGGGTCCTAAACGCTGCAGGCGCATGCAGAAGGCGCTTGCTCGACCTGGGGCTGACCCCGGGCGCATATACAACATGCCTTTATGCAGCGCCCTCAGGAAATCCGAAGGCGTATTTAATACGCGGCGCAATTATAGCGCTTAGAAACGAAGATGCGGGCTTAGTGGGGCTCGAACCCATAAAGGAGTAACAAGTGGAAGCTGCAGGCGTTTGTTTTAACAAACAAAAGCAACCAAAGATAAAGGCGCAAAGCCATATTGTAGCACTTTTAGGCAACCCGAATGTAGGAAAAAGCACGATTTTTAATGCGCTTACAGGTATGCGCCAGCATACCGGCAACTGGCCCGGGAAAACTGTAGAAAATTGCCGGGGAAATTTTTTGTATAATGGCGCAGCTTATGAGCTTGTTGATTTGCCCGGCACCTATTCGCTTATGGCTTCCTCAGAGGAAGAAAAAATAGCGTGCGATTTCCTCTGCAATGGCGATATGACATCTTCGTATGAAGCTTTTTATGATGCTGCTGTGGTAGTATGCGACGCGACATGCCTTGAGCGCAATTTAAACCTTGTGCTGCAGACGCTTGAAATAACGCCAAGAGTAGTCGTATGCCTTAACCTTATGGATGAAGCTAAAAAAAAGGGAATCTCAATTAACCTCGAAAAGCTCGAACAATGCCTCGGTGTACCTGTTGCAGCTACAACTGCAACAGCAAAACATGGGCTAAAGGGGCTGTTGAATAAAGTTGAAATGGTTTGCTGCGGATATATTCCAAAGCCCCTGTATGTGACCTATGACGAGCCTATTGAGGAAGCTGCAAAGCTTGTTGAAGAAACTCTTGCTAATGCAAAAATTAAGGTTAATAGCCGCTTTGCAGCATTAAGGCTGCTCCAACATGAGATTTCTTCCTCTGAAAACCTTGATGAGCTTTTGGGCATTTCGCTTTCAGCCCATGAGGAGCTAAATGCAGCGCTTATACAAGCGCGGCGCTTGCTCAGCAAAGAAGGCTATAGCGAGCTTCGCATAAAAGACAGATTGGTAGCAGGGATTTTTGCCCATGCAGAGCGGATTTATAAAGAAACTGTAACGCATGAGGCGCTTACGTATTTGAAGGGTCAGCTCAAGGCAGACCGTATCTTAACAGGCAGGTGGTCCGGGGCTGTAATTATGCTCCTTCTGCTTGCGGTTGTGTTTTATATTACGCTTGTTGGAGCGAACTATCCTTCAATGCTTATTTCAGGCGCTCTAACCTATGTAGAGACGCAGCTTCTCAACTTAGCCGCATATATAGAGGCGCCGAAGTGGCTTTCGGATGCTCTGATTTTAGGCATGTTTCGCGTGCTTTCGTGGGTTGTATCAGTAATGCTCCCGCCTATGGCGCTCTTTTTTCCGCTTTTTACACTGCTTGAGGATTTGGGCTATCTCCCGCGGGTCGCTTTCAATCTTGATAACAGCTTCAGGCGCGCAAATGCGTGCGGCAAGCAAAGCCTTACCATGTGCATGGGGCTTGGCTGCAACGCTGCAGGGGTAATTGGCTGCAGAATCATAAACAGCCCGCGCGAACGGCTAATAGCAATACTCACGAACAATTTTGTGCCATGCAACGGCCGCTTCCCAACGCTTATAGCAATTATAAGCATGTTTTTTATAAGTGCTTCAGCACGCTACGCAAATTCGCTGCTTGCTGCACTTATGCTCACAGGCTTTATTGCGCTTGGCATTTGGCTGACCTTTGTTTCTTCAAAGCTGCTTTCTAAAACTCTGCTTCGCGGAATTCCGTCCTCGTTTGCGCTTGAGCTGCCGCCGTATAGAGTGCCCCAGGTCGCAAAGGTGCTTTTGCGCTCCCTGTTTGAGCGCACTCTGTTTGTGCTTGGCCGCGCTGCGCTCGTTGCTGCGCCTATGGGGCTATTTATTTGGCTGCTTGCGAATATCCGCGTAGAAGGGCTTGCGCTGCTTAAATACTGTACAGCGTTTCTTGATGCCCCTGCGCGCATTTTCGGGCTTGATGGGGCAATACTTATGGCCTTCATTTTAGGGCTGCCTGCAAACGAAATAGTTATGCCGCTGCTTATTATGACTTATCTTTCAGAAGGCGCGCTGCTTGAACTTGACTCGCTTCTTGCCTTTAAGACGCTCCTTCTCGAAAACGGGTGGACATGGATAACAGCGCTTTGCACAATGCTGTTTACGCTTTTGCATTGGCCTTGTTCAACTGCGCTTATAACTATTTGGAAGGAAACAAAAAGCCTTAAATGGACTGTTGTTGCGTTCCTTTTGCCAACTGCGTTCGGTCTTGCGCTTTGCGCGGCAGTTGCAGCTTTAGGCCGTGCATTCGGGATAAACTGAGTATAGAAAAGCGTGTTAAAACAAAAGTACCCCCGCAAAAACGGGGGTACTTGGGGGTTTTAGCTTAAAACAGACCGCCTATTCTGCCTTCGCTGTCTATGTCGATATTTTCTGCAGCAGGTACCTTGGGAAGCCCCGGCATAGTCATAATATCGCCGGCTAAGGCTATAATGAAGCCTGCGCCTGCGCTCACCTTAAGGTTTCGAATAGTAACCTCAAACCCCCTCGGAGCCCCAAGCAGCAGCGGATTATCCGAAAAACTGTACTGCGTTTTTGCCATGCAAATCGGAAGTTCGGAAAACCCAAGCTTTGTAAGCTGCTCAAGCTGCTTTTTTGCAGCAGGCAGAAGCTGTACGCCCTCGCCGTGATAAATATTTTTAACTATGCGCTCAAGTTTTTCAAGTATAGGGAGTGAAAGCTCATAGCTGAAATTAAACTCGCTCTTTTGTTCGCATACGCGCACGACTTCCTCTGCTAAAGCAGCCCCGCCTTCGCCGCCTTTTGCCCACACCTCTGTAAGCACTGCGTTAACGCCAAGCGCTTTGCATTTTTCTTCTGCAAGTGCAAGTTCAGCTTCTGTATCAGTCGGGAAGCGGTTGAGTGCAACAACGCACGGTAGCCCAAATACGGTTTGTATGTTTTCAAGATGCTGCAAAAGGTTTGGAAGCCCCTTTTCAAGTGCATTAAGGTTCTCTTTTGTAAGCGAGTCTTTTGCTACGCCTCCATGGTGCTTAAGCGCGCGGATTGTCGCAACTACAACAACAGCGCTTGGAGTTAAGCCTGCTAAGCGGCATTTAATATCGAAAAACTTCTCAGCGCCAAGGTCAGCGCCGAACCCTGCTTCTGTTACTGCATAGTCGCCAAGCTTAAGCGCTGTTTTTGTCGCAATAATTGAGTTGCACCCATGCGCTATGTTTGCAAATGGGCCGCCGTGGATGAGCGCAGGCGTACCCTCAAGTGTTTGCACAAGGTTGGGCTTTAGCGCATCTTTTAAAAGCGCTGCCATAGCGCCTTGCGCCTTGAGCTGGCCCGCAGTAACAGGCTCATTGTCAAATGTATAGCCGACTATAATGCGCGAGAGCTTTTCTTTAAGCACAGTGATGTTTTCGGATAGGCACAAAAGCGCCATTACTTCAGAGGCTACAGTTATATCAAACCCATCCTCGCGGGGCATGCCTCCGACATTTCCAAGCCCGCAGACAATTGAGCGAAGCTGCCTGTCGTTCATATCAACACAGCGGCGCCATGTAATTTTCCTCGGGTCGAGCCTTAAGCTGTTGCCCTGGAAGATATGGTTGTCTATCATTGCGCAAAGCAGATTGTTTGCAGCGCCGACAGCGTGAAAATCCCCTGTAAAATGCAGGTTAATATCCTGCATTGGCAGCACCTGCGCATAGCCGCCGCCTGCTGCTCCGCCCTTTACGCCAAACACAGGGCCTAAGGAAGGCTCCCTGAGCGCAAGCGCAGAGCGTTTACCGATTTTTCTTAAAGCATCAGCGAGACCTACTGTTATTGTTGTTTTGCCTTCGCCTGCAGGCGTAGGCGTAATCGCGCTTACAAGTATGAGCTTGCCGTCTTTAAGCTTAGTTTTGTTCAGGAAAGAGCCGTCAATTTTTGCTTTGTACTTTCCGTAGCATTCGAGATATTCATCCTCAATACCTGCATTTTTAGCAATATCGCGAATATCCTGCATTTTAGCGGCCTGGCTTATTTCGATGTCAGAGGGAAAGGGCATATATTTGTACCACCTCATCTTAAACTTCTGTACGCCGGTGCTTAATTTACTCAGCGGCATACCCTGCCTAATAACCTAACATAAAACTTGTTTGATTACAATAATAAGCAGCTGAACTTAGCATAAAGAGGCAGATTGGCTATTTAGTGCGCTGTGTAAATACGCTGCTGCCTATGCCTCATGCGCTTGACAACCAAGCGCTGCATACACTACTATACAAGTGAGAAACTGGAGGTTTACAATGCAGGTTTATAATACGCTGACACGCAAAAAAGAGGATTTTATTCCTGTTAAAGAAGGCAAGGTAAGCATTTACGCTTGCGGGCCCACTGTATACAACTTCTTCCATATAGGCAATGCGCGGCCGTTCATTGTTTTTGATACTCTGCGCAGATATTTTGAATACCGCGGCTATGAGGTCACCTTCATTCAAAATTTTACTGATATTGACGATAAAATGATTCGCAGAGCAAATGAAGAAGGCATAACAGTGCGCGAGTTGAGCGAGCGGTTCATACGCGAATACTATATTGACGCAGATGCGCTTGGCGTGCGCCGCGCAACTAAAAATCCGCGTGCAACAGAGCATATAGACGACATAATCGAAATTGTTAAGGCTTTGCTTGAAAAGGGGCACGCTTATGTAACTGAAGATAATGACGTGTATTTTTCCGTACGGAGCTTTCCTGCATACGGCAGGCTTTCAGGCCAAAGCATTGACGATTTAGAAAGCGGCAGCAGGGTTGACCCCGGTGAGCAAAAACAGGATCCGCTCGATTTCGCTTTGTGGAAGGCACAAAAACCGGGTGAACCTGCATGGGAAAGCCCCTGGGGCTTAGGCCGCCCAGGCTGGCATATTGAATGCTCTGCTATGAGCATGAAGCTTTTGGGCGAAACCTTCGATATTCACGCAGGCGGGCAGGATTTAATCTTCCCTCACCATGAAAACGAAATTGCCCAAAGCGAGGCTGCAACAGGCAAACCTTTCGCCAAATATTGGATGCATAATGGCTATATAAACGTAAACAACCAGAAGATGTCAAAGAGCCTCAATAACTTCTTCACAGTGCGTGAAATTGCAGCTGAATATGAGCTTGAGGCTGTGCGGCTGTTTATGCTAAGCGCGCATTACAGGAGCCCTGTGAACTTTTCGCGCGAGCTTATAGAGCAGGCGCATGCAGCGCTGAGCAGGCTTAAAACTGCAAAGAGCAGGCTTGAAGAAGCGCAGGTTGGCCCGGCAACTAATGAAGACGAAGCTTTTGTGAGCGGGCTTGCTGCCTATAAAAAAGCGTTTTGCGAAGCTATGGATGACGACCTTAATACAGCCGATGCACTTGGCACCCTTTTTGAGCTTGCACGCGCGTGCAATACATTTGTGAGCGAGCCGCGCTCAAAAGAAGCGCTTGAAGCAGGCAGGAACCTTTTTAATGAGCTTTCCGGTGTGTTGGGGCTGCTTGAAGGCTCTGTTGAAGAAGAATTTCCAAAAGAGGCGCTAAACCTCGTAAAAGAGCGCGAAAATGCGCGCCTAAATAAGGACTGGGCAGAAGCTGACGCTCTGCGCGAGGCTCTAAAGCAAATGGGCTACACTGTTGAAGACACAAAGCAGGGTCCAAAACTAAAGGCGCTTTAAGATTGCATTTTTATATTGCTGCGCAATATGCAGGGGCGATTAATAACCGCCCCCGCATTTTATAGTCAGCATATTTGCATAATTGCAGACCGATTTTCTTATAAAACAGCTTTTACAGCAGAATAGAGCAAAAGCAGCGACATGCCTATGCTTAGGGGGAGCCTGTATTTAGCATATACGTTTTTAATGGAATTGCCGAAAACCGCCCAAATCAGAGTACAGCTGAACATAATAGCAAGAGTTATAACTGACCAAAACAAAATATCGAGCATTTTAGTCGTATAGGGCACGACGTACAGCGAAAACAGAGTAAGCCCCATAATCCAGCTTTTCATATTGAGCGCCTGAAGCAGGATTCCGCCCATAAATGTGGCTGCAACCATTGGCTTTTCCGGCTGCTCCTTTTTTCCGGAAAGAAAGATGCTTACAGCAAGGTAAACAAGATATGCTGCACCTACCCATTTAAGAATTGGCACAAGCCCCGGAACAAGAGATGCAAGCGCAATGTTTAAAAGCCCGCAAAGAAGCATTTTTACGAAAAACCCGCTCATTGTGCCAAACAGGTACCCGCGCGCGCCCCGTATGCCGAGTGTAGCTGAGGTATAAAGCGCCATAAAGTTGCTTGGTCCTGGCGTTATCCCCTGTATGAGCACATAAATAAGCAGTGCGGAAATATCCATTGTATCATTTCGCCTCCAATGCATAACTTTGTACATTATAACACAGCAGGCGTAAAAAGTGTATTACGGTGCCCAACGCAAAGCCGGCGCTAGGGCAGGCTGTGACTGAGACTCCTCCTCTTGAACAACTTCAACTATTGCCTTAGCAAGATAGGGCACTGCATTTAGCGCCTGCTCAAGCGTATTTTTATGGTCACCTACTTCAACAAGCAGGCATTGGCTTGAAATATGCTGGTTGTAGCGGCTGGTTTTTACGCGGACATTGCGCACAAGCTCCTCATGGTAGCTTGCAAGCCTATTAGTAATTGCAAGCGCAAGCGCGTAGTTGCTTTTATAATCGGGCATTTCCTTAAAGCCTGTGCCTGTTGCGCCTTCGCCTGTGCCAACTACAAACATAAGCCGCGCTACCTGCTTGCCGCCTAAGTCAACATACATGCCGTTGCCTGCATCGCGATGCACATCAATGAACATTACAAGCGACGGGTATTGCTCCTTATAGCGCTTCATCGTAATTTCAGAACGCGTATATGAGGTTGAAAGTTTTGGCGGCTCATGGTCGCTTTTATCATGGAGCACATTGCAGCCGTATTTTTCAGAGAGAATTTTAGCTAAGAGCTCGCCAACAGCAATTACGCTTGCGCTTTGGTCATAAGTACGGTAACTTTTGCTTTCTTCGTATTTATATGTGCCGCTCATTTTATAAGCTTCTGTATTGTGAGTGTGGTAAATGAGTATGCGCGGCTCATTCCCGCCAAGCTTTAAAGTTTGGGGCTGTTTTGGCGTAAGCACCTCTATGCGCACTTTTTCGCTTACGCCTTCATCAACCTCTACGCGTATGCTTATAGGCGGGAGCTCCGCTGTATTTGTATACGGCGCCCCGTAAACAGCTGGTAATCCCATAAGCAAGAGACGCCTTGCCGCAGAACCGCTGCTTAAGAGCAAAAGCACACCAAGGCAAGCAATAATCCCGCCTGCTGCGAGCAGGCGCAAATGAAGCACAGATAGGTGCGGCCTGTTTCTGCTGCTGTTTTTTGCTGACTTTTTTGTTTTGCGTTTATACTTTGTCCGCTTCCCGTCCATATAGTAGCGTATGCTGTTTATAAGGCAGCTATGACGGGTTGACAGGGCTAGGCCATCAGCTCCTCAACCTTAGAAAAATAAGGTCTGTGCAGCGCGAGGTTTATGCCTTTTGCAAGGATGCCCGCCATGTCAGAGACAATTGTGTCAATTTCCTTGGGCGTTACAATCATTGGGCCAAAATGCTCGCTTATTACCTGCTCTGCAAGGCGGAGCATTCTGTCTTCTTCCTTGTGCATGCCTGTTTCACTTGCAATAAGGCTTATTGTATCTTGAGAAATCGTGGTAGCAAGCACAACAGTAGGCACGCCGATTGCAACAACAGGTACGCCGAGCGTATCCTTTGAAATGCTTCGCCTGCCCGTGTTGCCTACGCCAGAGCCAGGGTGGATGCCTGTATCTGTAAGCTGTATTGTTGTGCTTATTCTGCCTGCGCGGCGTGAGGCGAGTGCGTCTATTGCAATAACTGCAGCAGGTTTTACGCGTTCAACGACTCCGCGCAGAATTTCTTCGGTTTCTACGCCGGTAGTCCCCATAACACCTGGCGCTACTGCAGCAACAGGGCGCATGGGTTCGCCTATAATATCAGGCAGGTGTTCTGTGATATGCCTTGTTACAAAGGTTTTTTCCACAACTCTTGAGCCTAAGGCATCAGGTGTTATATATCTGTTGCCAAGGCCGACAACAAGCACTCCGCCTTCTGCTGCGCCTTCAGGCAGGAGCAGTTCGATTTCTTGTGAGAGCACCTCTGAAACCTTCTTGAACATATCTGTGTTGCGCTCTATAAGCCGCGGCGCATCAATTGTTACATACTTGCCCATTGGTTTTCCCAAGGTGTTTGCAGCGCTTATGCTCTCTACCTCTATCCGCGAAATTTCGATATCATCATACTTTTCTTCCTGCTCGGTTACACCCGGAAGGTCAGGGTTTATTTCGCGCGCCTCACGCGCAAGGTCTGTGTATATATTGCTTTGCATGGCTTTATGCTCCTAAAATAAACTAATACCCCGCACTTATGGCCGGGGTATTAGTTTTGCCTTTTATATAAGTTTTATGTAGCTTTAGTTGCCTCCCTTTCCGAGGTAGGCCTGTTTTACCTTTTCGTTGTTTAGAAGCTCGCTGCCTGAGCCAGTCATAATTATTGAGCCTGTTTCAAGCACATACCCGCGGTTAGCGATTTTTAGCGCAGCGTTTGCGTTTTGCTCAATTAAAAGCACAGTTACGCCTTCGTCATTTATGCGCCGGATTATATCGAAAATGCCCTTTACTACAAGCGGCGCAAGCCCTAAAGAGGGTTCGTCCATCATAATAAGCTTAGGCCTTGCCATAAGCGCCCTGCCTACTGAGAGCATTTGCTGCTCCCCGCCTGAGAGCGTGCCTGCCATTTGCCAGTTGCGCTCTTGTAAACGGGGAAAGAGCGAATATACATGGTTTATGTCTGCGTCTATTCCGTCTGCGTCTTCGCGTAAATAGGCGCCGATTTTTAAGTTTTCGAACACTGTAAGGTTCGGAAACACACGCCTGCCCTCGGGCACAAGCGTTACCCCTTTGCCGACTATTTTTTGGGTTTCAGCAGCTGAAATTGGTTCGCCCGAATATTCAACGCTGCCGCCGCTTTTTTGCACAAGCCCCATTATAGCGCGCAAAGTCGTGGATTTGCCTGCGCCGTTTGCGCCTATAAGAGTAACGATTTCGCCCTCGTCAACTGAAAATGTAATGCCTTTAAGCGCCTCAATTCCGCCGTAGGAGACTTTTAAGTCAGTAACACTAAGCAGGCTCATTCTTCATCCACCCCCAAGTACGCGGCTATAACTGCAGGGTCATCCTGCACCTTTTTAGGCGTGCCCTCAGCTATTGTTTTGCCATAATCAAGGACATAAATTCTGTCCGAAATATCCATGACTATCTGCATGTGGTGCTCGATCAACAAAATTGTAAGGCCAAGGTCCTTCCTAAGCTCTGCGACAAACTGCGTAAGGTCTTCGGTTTCTTTCGGGTTCATGCCTGCAGCTGGTTCGTCTAAAAGCAGAAGCCTTGGCTGAGTTGCAAGCGCACGTGCAATTTCAAGCCTGCGCTGAAGGCCATAGGGGAGGCTTGTAGCCATTTCGTTCGCAGACTCTACAAGCCCGACTCTTTCTAAAAGCTCAAATGAGCGGCGGCGCATTTCGCGTTCGCTTTTGTAATAGTACGGCCAATGCGCCATTGCGCTGAAAAACCCGTTTTTAAGGCGTACATGGTTTGCAAGCAGCACATTATCCAAGACGCTTTGTTCTTTAAAAAGCCGGATATTTTGAAAGGTGCGCGCTACGCCCATTGCAGCGATTAAATCAGGGCGCCTGCCTGTAATATCCTGTTTTTCGCCATTGCCGCAATCTAAAAACACTCTGCCTTCTGTTGGCCTGTATACGCCTGTAATCATGTTGAATGCAGTAGTTTTGCCTGCGCCGTTAGGCCCGATTATTGCGACAATTTCGTTTTCTTCAACATGTATGTTGAGGTTGTCAACAGCGAGCACGCCGCCAAAGCGCATTACGCCGTTTTCTGTGGATAGCACACTCATTTTGCAGCGCCTCCCTTCTTAAAAAGCGAAAAGACGCGTTTTGGCAAGGCAGAAAGCGAGTTAATAAGCCAATCAAAGGAAAACTCCCTGCCACCGAAAAGGCCGCGCCTGTAAAAGAGTATGACAAGCATTAAAAGCACGCTAAAGACTACCATGCGCATGCCTGCTATTGCAGGTATTCGCACAAAGCCGAGGCTAAAGCCTCCATCGAGCCACCTCAGCCACTCTTTTGCAATGGTAATAAGGAATGCGCCCACAATCGAGCCTGTTATGCTCCCCATGCCTCCAAGCACAACAATGAGCAATATGTCGTATGTAAGAATGAACCTGAAGAAAATCGGGGTTATTGCGCCTACAACGCTTGCCATAAGGCCTCCGCCTACACCTGCTATAAACCCGGAAAGTACAAACGAAAGCATTTTATGGCGGAAGAGCGAAATGCCCATGCTTTCCGCAGCAACCTCATCATCGCGTATTGACTTAAACGCGCGGCCATAGCTTGTTTTCATAAGCCTAACCATAAAGATTGTAAAGAAAGCCATAACTCCGAATGTCCACCACATATTCGCAATAGGCGGGATGCTCTTTATGCCTGTTGAGCCGTTTGTCAGGTTTTGCATATTTGTAAAGATTACGCGGATAATTTCAGAAAAGCCGAGCGTAGCTATTGCGAGGTAGTCGCCCTTTAGCCTTAACACAGGGAAGCCAATTAAAAATGCAATAAAGGCTGTTAAAACTCCGGCAGTCAAAAGCGCGCCTAAAAAGCCGAGGTTTCCTGCCCAGTGGACATCCTTAAGCCAGGGCACCATAGGCTCAAGGTAAAAGATTTTTTCTTTTATTTCAACAGGAAGTATTAAAAGCGCTGTTGTATATGCACCTACAGCCATGAAGCCCGCTGTTCCCAACGAAAACTGCCCTGTAAACCCGTTTATGAGGTTCATGGAAAGCGTTAAAACAGCATATACTGCGCAGAGGTTTAAAACGCGCACTCCGTAGCTGCCCATAAGTATGCCTTCGTTTGAAAAATACAGGAACAAAAGCAAGGCAGTAATAGAAATACTGCTTAGAAGCAGGTTCCTGCGCTTTTTGGGGTTAAGGTTTGCCACAAAACCTTTTATCTGTCTTTTTTCCATTAAAGCAGCCCCCTTAAACCTTATCCGTAATCTTTTCGCCGAAAAGACCGGTAGGGAGGAAGAGCAGTATGAGTATGAGCGCAATAAACGCAAACGCGTCTTTATAGCCTGAGAGCGTAGGTACTATATAAACAATCATAATTTCCATCATTCCAAGTACAAGGCCGCCTACAACAGCGCCCCGTATATTGCCAATGCCGCCTATTACTGCGGCAATAAAGCATTTCAGCCCCGGCATTACGCCAACATAGGGCTGTATCTGCGGGTATTTCTGCCCCCACATTATTGCGCCTACTGCTGCAAGCAAAGAGCCGACAGCAAAGGTAGTTGCTATTGTGCGGTTTATGTTTACACCCATGAGCTTTGCGGTTTCAAAATCTTTAGATACTGCGCGCATTGCCATTCCTGCTTTTGTTTTGTCAACAAGCACCATAAGCGCGAGTACAAGCAGAAGCATTAGAACAGGGGTAACAAATGAAAGCTGCTGGATGTTGATACCGCCGATTACGATATTATCCTGAAGTGTGCCTATTTTCGGGAACTGCCGCGGCACGCCTGTGAACACAACAGTTGCGAGGTTTTCTAAAAGATAGCTTACGCCGATTGAGGATATTAAAAGAGAGATACGCGGGGCTGAGCGAATTGGCGCATAAGCAGCCTTTTCAATTAGAACCCCGAGCAGCACAGTCGCAACAAGTACAAGCAAAATCGCTATATACCATGGTATATAAAAGACGGTTATCGCAAAAAAGGAAAAATACATTGCCATCATAAAGATATCGCCATGTGCGAAGTTTATAAGGCGCAAAATACCGTATACCATTGTATAGCCAATTGCCACAAGCGCATAAAGGCTCCCTATTGTGAGGCCGTTTGCGATGTTTTGCCAGAATAGTGCCATAGAATCACCCTAACTATTAGTATTGGTTATTTAGTTTCGAGCATACAATGTGCGGGCGGCTAAGGCTGCCGCCCGCACCACAAGTTTAGGTTAGGCTTTGTTTAGTCGACAACAACTGTTGTCACATACTTAAAGGCGCCGCCTTCAACAGTTTTAATGATTGCCTGGTTCTTAATTGCGTCACCGTTTTCGTCAAATGTGCAGCGGCCTGTTACGCCTACAATGTCAAGCTCTGTAAGCGCCTTTTGGAGAGCTACGCCATCAGTTGAGCCTGCTTTTTCAATAGCTGCGACAGCTGCCATGTATGCATCGTAGCCAAGCGCTGTAACTGCGCCCTTTGGCTTGCCGCCGAACATTTTGTCGTATGCCTCGAGGAACTGCTTGCTCTCGGCTGTCGGTTCTGCGTCAGCGTCAAAGAAGGTTGTAAAGCGGCAGGCTTCTGTTGCTGCACCGCCGACTTCTATCATAGCTTCGGTTTCCCAAGTGTCGCCGCCAAGGAAGAGCACATCGTTATAGCCCATTTGACGCGCCTGAGACATCATTAGTCCTGCTTCTGTATAGCCCGAGGGTGCAAAAATTACGTCAGGCTTTGCTGCCATAACTGTTGTAATCTGCGCTGTGAAGTCCTGGTCGCCTTTGTTGAACTTTGCTTCAGCAACGATATTGTCTTTGCCGTAAGCTTCAACAAAGAAGTTGCGAAGGCCTATTGCATAGGTGTCAGAAACGTCAACAATAACGCCTGCTTTCATGTAGCCGTTTTGCTTTGCGAAGTTTGCAAGCAAAGTGCCCTGGAAGTCGTCCAGGTAACAGACACGGAAATAGTAGTCGTTATCGAGTGTTACGAGCGGGTTAGTGCAGGATGTGCCGATTGCGGGAATCTTGGCTGCTTCGAATGTCGGGCCTGCAGCAATGCATACTGACGAGCCCCAGCTCCCTACTACAACAGCAACCTTTTCTTCGTTAACAAGGCGCTCAGCTGCAGTAACAGCCTCAACGTCATCGGACTTATTGTCCATCTCAACAAGGACAATTTTTCTGCCAAGCACTTCGCCCTTTAGGGAGTGAGCGACTTTAATGCCTTCAAGCTCCATTTGTCCTCCGGCAGCATTTGCGCCTGTTAAGGGCTCGAAAATACCAATTTTAATGGGTTCGGCTTCCTTAGGTGCGCTTGTGCACGCCGAAGTCAGTGTTGCTACAAGAAACAAAGCAGCAAACAAAAAGACCATGGTTCTCTTCATGCAGGGTTCCTCCTTTTAATATCATGTTTTCATGAATATAGAATAAGCGGGCTATATAAAACCCTCGTTGCTATTATACATACGCATATAAAATAAAGCAACGGATTGTATATAAATAAGCATGATATATAAGGCGTTCAAGCTTCACAGCATAAAAAAACGGGGGGTGTTCCTCCCCCCGAAAACGCTAAGCTGCTTTGACTGTTAAAGAAGAATGCAGATTAGACCATTGCAGCCGTCATTTACTATACGCTGGAGCGTCTTTTGCAGCTTCTCCTGAACAGCATCCGGCATTCTGCCTGCTTTGCCGGACATACTCTCGCGCACAAGGTCATAAAGGGGTTTGCCGAAAATATTGGTTTGCCATATAGCGGCAGGGTCTTTTTCAAATGTGTCAGTCAAGTAATTGAGCAAAGCTTCGGATTGCTGGGCGCTGCCTACTATCGGGCTGACCTCAGCTTCCATATCAACGCGGAATAATTGCAGCCCTGAGGCGCAGGCACGAAGCTTAACGCCAAACTTGCTGCCCTGCTGAATGAGCTCTGGCTCTTTAAGCTCCATTTCATCAATTGCAGGGGGGACCATGCCATAGCCAAGAGTTTGCGCTGCTTCAAGCGCGCCTGCAATGCGCCCGTATTCGCGCTTGACCTTTGCAAAATCCTTAAGCGCAGTTAAAAGCTCATAATCATCCGCAATTTCATAGCCGCTCGTTTCGCTAAGCACTATAAAGAAAAGCTCGTCATCAGCTGCAAGGTTGAGCGTAACTAAGCCTGTGCCTAAGTCAATTTGCTCTACAACAGCAGGGGAGAAGCCTTCAATGTCAGAAAGCGCGTCATACACCTTTTTATAGTCGCGCATTCGCGAGAGCTTTTTCATGTTTTCCTCAACCGGCGCAAGCACCCGCTCCATAAGCCAGTGATCCTTGTCAAGCTCCATCATATAGCCTGGGAGCCGCACATGCAAAAGCGCAAGCGGGAACTCCATAAGCACTTCGCTTAAAAGCTCAGTTGCAGAAGCTGCGTTCATGTTGAGCGCATCAAGCGCTATTGCGCTTACTCCGTATTTCTCGCTAAGCTCCTTTTTTAACGCCTGAGCTGCAGCGCCTTCAGGGTCTGTGCTGTTTACAACAATGACAAAGGGCTTGCCTGTTGCTTTAAGCTCGTTAATTACGCGTTCTTCCGCTTCGAGGTAGTTTTCACGCGGGATGGATGTTATACTTGCGTCCGTTGTCATAACGACCCCGATTGTGGAATGGTCCGTTATAACTTTGCGCGTGCCGAGCTCTGCCGCTTCTTCAAAAGGAATTTCATAATCAAACCATGGCGTGCGCACCATACGGGGCGTTTCAGCTTCCATGTGCCCTATTGCGCCCGGCACCCAATAGCCCACACAATCAACAAGCCGCACATTGCAGTGCGCATTGTCCCCAAGGTCAAGCCGGACTGCCTCGTTAGGTACGAATTTGGGCTGTGTCGTCATTATTGTTTTGCCTGTGCCGCTTTGGGGCAGCTCGTCTAAAACACGAGTGCGCACATGCTCATTTTCTATGCGGGGCAGAACCAATTCATCCATAAAGCGCTTAATAAAGGTCGACTTTCCTGTGCGCACAGGCCCGACTACGCCAATATAAATGTCGCCCTGAGTGCGCTTAGCAATATCCTGATACAGCTCCATTCTATCCATACCTGGGCCTCCTTTTAATCATACGGTTGCTGAAACAATATATATGTTGAAAATGGACAAAACAGAATGAGTTTCTTGCATTGATGAGTGCAAAAAACAAAACTGCCGCTATATTTTAGTATATGCGGCAGCAGAAAGCTTTAGGTCAGGCTATGGCAGGCTTTTAGCTATATTCTGCCCATAAGCAAATATGCCCAAATCGCAACGGACTCGCGCAAACAATTATTTAGCGAAAGGTACCAAATATCGGGCGCGCTTATGCCAAACGCAGTTATGCCGAGCTTTTTTGCAGCACGGCCTGCGCGGTAAACATGGAAGTCGGTTGTAACAAAGCCAAGCTTAAGGTTTTCTCCAAGGCGGTTTTTTAGAAGTTCCTGTGAAAAGGCGAAGTTTTCGCGGGTATTCGTTGAGGCGTCTTCAAGCAGTATGCGCGAAGGCTCCAAGCCCTGCGCCTTAAAATAGCGCGCCATTGCCTCTGCTTCGCTTATATATTCATCCCTGCCGCGGCCGCCAGAAAGCACTGCTACTGTTTTTGGGTTATTTGCAAGGTATTTAAGCGCTGTATCCATACGTCTTTTAAGAACAAGAGTAGGGCGGTCGCCGCGAAGGCCTGCTCCAAGCACGATAATTGCATCAGCGCCCTGGGGCGGAGGCTTTGAAGAAGCGGTGTAAATGCGGATAGAAGTTGCGGCAAAAAGGAGAAAAATCAGTACATACGAATAATAGAATATAGCGGCAGGCAAAGCGCCTGTTTTAAAGCTTTGGGGCAGTACAGGAAGAAAGATTCCCAACAGCAAAAGAGGCAGGCCTAAAATCCCCGGGAGCACAACGCCTAAGTTAAAATTGCTTATGAGCATAATTGCAAGCGTATCGAGCACCCCAAGAATCCCAAGTGCGACTAAAACAACGCGAAGCATATTATTGCCCCTTCCTGATGCGGGTTTTTGCATAAGACTCCTTTATGCAAGCCAAACTTGCGATTAGCTTAGGTATTTGCTCACTGCATCTGCCGCATAGGCAACAGGCACGCTTAAAAGCGCCCAGAGCAGGCTGTATTCAAGGCAGATTTGTCCATAAAGATTATAGCGGCGGCTTGAATAATCCCACACATTCCATTTTAGAGCAACATTTACTATTGCGCCGCCAATAAACTCTACAGAAGTTATAAGCAGGCTTCCTAAAAGCGCTTTAAGCACTATAAACCCTGACCCGATTGCCGTAAACACATGGTAAAGCAGCAAAAACGCAGCTCCGCCTATTATTGTCATGCTCCAGTGCGTGCGCCGCCGCCATAAAAGCTCAAGCACAAGATAAGCAATGCCGCCTGCTAAAAACAAACCAAAGTACATTCGCACCCTCCTTATTTTAGAGGATGCGTGCTGAGGCGGGTTTTAATGCAGCAGCTTTAGTTTTTAAAGCCAATGCCCAAGCTGTTCAAAGCGCCAGGCGTCCTTGCACATATTTATTAGGCTATGCTGTGCCTGCCAGCCAAGGTGCAGGTTCGCCTTATTTGTATCTGCATAGTAAGCTGCAAGGTCCCCTTGCCTGCGGCTTGTAATTTTGTACGGGATGCTGCGGCCGCTCGCCTTTTCAAAAGCGTGCACAAGTTCAAGCACGCTTGTGCCTTTGCCTGTGCCTAAGTTAAATGCTTCTGCACCTGTGTGCAAAAAAGCATATTCGAGCGCTGCAAGGTGACCTTTTGCAATGTCAACAACATGAATATAGTCGCGGACCCCTGTACCGTCAGCTGTTTGATAGTCGCCCCCGAAAATCTTGAGCTCAGGCAGCCTGCCTGAGGCAACTGCAGTTATATAGGGCATAATATTATTTGGTATGCCGCTTGGCTTTTCGCCTATTAACCCGCTTGGGTGCGCGCCTATCGGGTTAAAGTAGCGAAGCAGCACAATGCTCCACATTGGGTCTGAGGCAGCTAAATCAAGCAGTATGCGCTCTGCCATTACCTTTGTGCTGCCATAAGGGTTAACTGCGTTAAGCGGATAATCCTCTAAATATGGAGAAGGATTGTTAAGCCCGTATACAGTAGCTGAGGATGAAAACACTATCTTGCAGCAGTCTGCCTTTTGCATTGCCTTTAAAAGGTTAATTGTCCCTGTGACATTTGTTTCGTAGTATTTTAAAGGGTGAAGCACTGATTCTCCAACTGCCTTGAGTGCTGCAAAATGTATAACCGCATCTATGCGCGAAGCTGCAAACAAATCGTTAAGCGCTTTTTCGTCGCGGAGGTCTGCATTAAATGTTTTGAAGCTGCGGTTTGTAATTTGTTTTACACGCGTGAGCATTTCTGGCTCTGAGTTTGAGAAGTTGTCTAAAACACTAAGCTCATAGCCTGCATTAAGCAGCTCCACACATGCATGGCTGCCTATATAGCCTGCGCCGCCTGTAACAAGAACTGTTTTTGGCATCATTGCTGCTCCTTTCTTATTTCAGGTAAGTTGAGTGTAACCTTTAAGCCGCTTAGAGGCAAGATATATAAAGGCTTATAAACTTGCCGCTGTATTTTTTCGGGAGTATACTGAAAGAGGAAAATTTAACTAGGAGGCAGTAAATGGGCGAAACTTGTACATTTGACTGCGCGCAATGCGAACTTGAATGCAGTGAGCGCCAAAACCCAAAGACGGATTTTCGTGAAGACCCGCATGTGCTTAGCAGAATCCGCTGTGTTATAGGCGTTGTAAGCGGCAAAGGCGGGGTTGGCAAATCCCTTGTTACTTCGCTTTTGGGTGTTATTGCAAAGCGCGCAGGGCTTAAGGTAGGTATTTTAGATGCTGATATTACAGGCCCTTCAATCCCTAAAATCTTCGGGCTTAGAGAAAAAGCCGAAGGTTCCGAGCTTGGGCTCTACCCTGTGGCATCAAAAACCGGCATACAGATTATGTCGATGAATGTATTGCTTGAAGGCGACACTGACCCTGTAATTTGGCGCGGCCCGATAATTGCAGGCGCTGTTAAGCAGTTTTGGACTGAGGTTATTTGGGGCGACCTTGACATATTGTTTATTGATATGCCGCCGGGCACAGGCGATGTGCCGCTTACAGTGTTCCAGACTATTCCTGTTGACGGCGTTGTTATAGTTACTACGCCTCAGGAGCTCGTAGGTATGGTCGTTGAAAAAGCAGTTCACATGGCTGAGGCAATGCATGTGCCCATTGTAGGGCTTGCAGAAAACATGAGCTATGTAAAATGCCCCGGCTGCTCCTTGGTAATAAGCCCCTTTGGCGAGAGCCGCCTTGAGGAGTTTGCAAAGAAGCACGATATCAGCGCTGTTGCAAAGCTGCCTATTGAGCCTGAGCTTGCATCAAAATGCGATTTAGGCAAAATCGAAAGCTTTGAAGGCGACTGGCTCACGGGGCTTTTTGCAGCAGTCGAAAATATCCTAAAAAATAAGGCATAGCACAAAATATTCAACAAGCAAAAACAAGCAGGCACATCTGCTTGTTTTTGCTTGAAATCTATTTATTTTCTATACATTTATCATTTCGAGAATAGCTTCTTTGGGTTTTACGCCAACTGATTTATTCACTGCTTTGCCGCCTTTAAACAGCACGAGCGTAGGTATGCTCATTACGCCGAACTGGGATGCAAGCTGCGGCTGTTCATCTACATTTATTTTCCCTACTTTAACAGTTCCCGCCTTTTCTTTGGCTACCTCTTCGAGCACAGGCGCAATCATCCTGCACGGGCCGCACCAGCTTGCCCAAAAATCTACGAGTACTGGCGAGCTTGAATCAAGCACTTCTGTTTTAAAATTAGAATTTGTAATTTCTGTTACGGACATCTTTCATTACCTCCGCCTTATTCATAGCTTTAGTATAACCGCTTATGCCTGAGGTTACCGTGATGATGTCACATAAAACAATCTTTAGGTTATGAGCTTATTAAGCTTTTGCTCGTTTATAAGGCATACTTTGCCGCGGGCAAGCTTAACCATCCCTTCTTCCTGAAAATACTTGAGCATTCTTGTAACAACCTCGCGCGCTGTGCCAAGGTGGTTGGCAATGCGCTCATGCGTAAGTGAGAGTGCCAAGGCGCCTTCGACAGCGCTTTCATCAAGCAAAAAAGAAGCAAGGCGCGAATCAAAGCGCTTGAAAAGAATTTGCTCCATAAGCCACATGACTTCGCTAAAGCGCGAAGCCATAAGCTCGCTTGTATAGTTAGCTACAACAGGTGAGCTTTCCATGAGATTTTCATAAGTGGAAACAGGGAGCACCCAGAACCTGCTTTGTTTTTCGGCTTCTACCCAAATATCGAATTGCAGACTTGCAATTAAACAGGAGGCAGAAAAAAGGCAGATATCGCGCTCAAACAGGCGATAGAGTGTGATTTCTTTGCCCTCGTCGGATACTATGTAAGTACGAAGCTGACCTGATTCAATTAAAAACAAGCCTACGCAGTCTGCGCTGCCGTTCATAAGGACCGTATCTTTTTCAACTGACCTTGGCGTAGCGTCAATAAGCAGCTTGGCGCGTTGTGCGTCATTAAGCGCCTGCCAAATCGGAAAGAGTGACTCGAGCCCCTTCATGGGCTTATCCATGGCGTCCCCTTATAATTTAATATACATATTGTACCATGGCGCTGCATGCGTTAACAACCGCACATATAGCCTTAGCTGCCTAAAGTTTTTAGCTTGAATAGACTTTTTGTGCATAGTGAACTGCAGCCATTGCGTTTTTTCCATAAAAATCAGCTCCGATTTTTTTGGCATACCCCTCGCTGAGCACTGCGCCGCCAACCATAATCCTGCACTCAGGCGCGCATTTATGAAGCTGTGTAATTGTAGCTTCCATGCTTGGAACAGTTGTTGTCATAAGCGCGCTAAGTCCCGCAAGGCGCGCGTTGTTTAGAGCTACAGCTTCTAAAACAGCCTCTTTCGGAACGTCTTTGCCAAGGTCGATTACTCTGAAGCAGTAGTTTTCAAGCAGCGCCTTAACTATGTTCTTGCCTATATCGTGGACATCGCCCTCAACTGTTGCAAGCACAACAACGCCTTTATCCGCATTTTCGGATTTATCCATGCGCTTATGCACTTGTTCAAAGGCTGCTTTTGCAGCTTCAGCGCTTAAGAGAAGCTGGGGTAAAAAGAGCGAGCCGTTTTCATATTCCATACCTATCTCATTAAGCGCTGGCATAAGCGCAGTTTCTATAATGCCAAGCGGCGCCTCAGTTTCAAGCGCACAGGCTGCAGCTTCTGCTGCCTCGGTTTTAAGGCCGTGTTTTAGCGCGTAATAAAGCGCTTCCTTTGGGGCTTTTGGTTTTTGCTTAGGCGCGTCAGGCGCGCTTTGGCTGCTGTAATGCTTAATAAACTCTGCGCATTTGGGGTCATAGCCAAGGAGCAGAGCTGCGCTCTTAAATGCGTCAAGCATTTTAGCCGAATACGGGTTTATAAGCGCTGCGTCAAGGCCTGCGCCAAGCGCAAGCATAAGGAAGGCTGAGTTAAGAAGCTCTCTGTTGGGAAGTCCGAATGAAATATTAGAAACTCCGAGAATTGTTTTTACACCGAGCTCATTTTTAATAAGCCTTAAGGCTTCAAGCGTAACACGCGCATTGTCGTCCTCTGCGCTTTGTGCCATTGTAAGCGTATCGAATAAAAGGTCTTCTTTTTGTATGCCGTATTTATGTGCAGTTTCAACAATGCTCCTTGCTATTTTTAGGCGGCCCTCCGCAGTTTTTGGGATTCCGTTTTCATCAAGAGTAAGCGCAACTATTAGCCCGCCGTATTTTTTAACAAGCGGGAAGATTTGGCTCATGCTTTCCTTTTTGCCGTTAATAGAGTTTATAATCGGTTTTCCGTTATAGTGGCGCATGCTCAGTTCAAATGCTTTGGGGTTTGCGCTGTCAAGCTGCAACGGAAGCCCGCAAACGCTTTGAATGCTTTTAACTGTATCTAAAAGCACTTTTGGCTCGTCAAGCCCCGGAAGCCCCACATTAACATCAAGCGCCTGCACGCCAAGCGCCTGCTGACAGAGCGCCTCTTTTAAAATATAGTCTGTTTCGCCAGCTAAGAGCGCCTGCTTTAAGGCAGGCTTGCCTGTTGGGTTAATGCGTTCGCCTATCAGTACAGGCGAGGCGCCAAAATATACAGCGCGTATGCCGCTTGAGGCAACTGTGAGCGCCCTGTATTCGGGCTTTTTAGGCAAAAGCCCCTTGCATGCAAGAACAAGCGCTTTAAGATGCGCAGGTGTAGTCCCGCAGCAGCCGCCTAAGAGCTGTGCGCCCTCAGCTGCAGCCTTATACATAAGCGCAGCGAATTCTTCAGGCGAAAGGTCGTAAACGGTTTTGCCGTTTTCAAACTTGGGCAGACCTGCGTTCGGGTTTAAAATGAGCGGAAGTGAAGAAAGCTTTCGAAGTTTTTTAAGCACTGGCAGCATCTCTAAAGGGCCTAAGCCGCAGTTTAAGCCAAGCGCATCAACCCCTAACCCTTCAAGCAGCGCAACAACAGCAGAAAGCTCTCCGCCTGTTAAAAGCCTTTCGTTTTTGTCAAGCGTTACAGTAGCGCATATAGGCAGGCTTGAACACTCCTTTGCAGCAAGCACAGCTGCCTTAAGCTCATAGGTATCTGACATTGTTTCAATAAGCACAAGGTCAGCGCCTGCTTTTGCGCCTGCGTAAATAGCTTCGCCAAAGAGCGAAACTGCCTCTTCAAACTTTAAGTCGCCAAGCGGCTCAAGGAGCTTCCCTGTAGGGCCTACATCAAAGGCAACGAATTTATGCTGCTGACCTTTGTGCGCTGCAATTGCTTCTTTAGCAAGCTCAACTGCCTTAGTTGAAATTTCGCTTACTGAATAGCCGCTGCCTGCAAGCTTGTGGCTGTTTGCGCCAAAGGTGTTTGTTTTAAGTATGTTGCAGCCTGCCTCAAGGTACGCTTCATGCACAGCGCGTACTGCTTCCGGCCTTTTTAAGCAGCAGCAATCAGGGATTTCGCCGGGCTTAAGCCCTGCTTGTTGGAGCATCGTGCCCATAGCGCCGTCAAAAAATAGCAGAGAAGTTAAAAGCAAATCACGAAAGTCCATGGTTTTCTCCTAATTCAGGTTTTCTATTGCAGGCTTTTTATATAGGCAGGTTTTATTTAATGTGCAGCTGCTGCAGCCCCTGCTGTTTGTTGTAGGTTCTGAATTTGTTATGCCGATTATGGCAGTAATGGATTTCAGAGGGACAAGCATTGACTTTTCAGTGCAGGAAAGGCCGATTGTTTTTGCAGCATCTAAAATTCTAAGCAGTGTTTGCTGGTATGAAAGCGAAAAGTCACCGTATCCGGGCGAAAAGCGCTCACAAAGGCAGAGCCCTCTTTTTGCGTATGCTTGTCTAAGCTCATCCTGAACATTATCAACAGCGCTCTCAAGCAAAGAGGCGGCGCATGCGTGCAGCACAAGACAGGCAGGCATATCTGTTTTTGAATACGCCTTTATCAGGGTATCTACGCCTGAGCCAAGGGTTGCGCAAAACAGCAGGCAATGCGTGCAGGTTTTAAGGTGGATGGAAAGCGCGCGGCTTTTTATGACATCGCCATTTAGCATTATGCTGTTTTCACTAACAGCAATCGGAAATTCGCGCAGGGTGTACTTAAAGGCAGCTGCGTTTTCAAGCGCAGGCAGGCAGGCGTTTAATATTGCTTCTGTCTGGCTGTCGGGCTCTAGTTGAGAAAAGCCGAGATACCTTAAAGCTTCCTTTTTGTTTACCCGCATAATCTTACCTGCTGTATTATAAAACTTATGTTTTGCATGATTGCCTTTGCAATTTCGGGTTTGTTCATTGTGTAAATATGGATGCCGCGCACGCCGTTTGCAAGAAGGTCAATAATTTGCTCTGTTGCATACGCTATGCCCGCCTGCTCCATTGCTTTTTGGTCGTCTCCGAACTTATCGAGGATGCTTAAAAAGCGCGGGGGAAGCGCAGTGCCGCTAAGCTCCACAATCCGCGAAATTTGTTTTTTATTCGTTACAGGCATAATCCCTGCAAGCACAGGTATGTTTATGCCATGCTCGCGGATTTTGTATAAAAACCTGTATAGAATATTATTGTCAAAAAACATCTGCGTTGTTAGAAAGTCGCATCCCGCATCTGCCTTCTCTTTTAAATGAAGGAGGTCCTCCTGTTGGCTTGCGCTTGAAACATGGCCTTCAGGGTAACACGCAGCTCCTATTGAAAATCCGCCAAAATTCTTTATAACATCTACAAGTTCGCTTGCATATTTAAAATGGCTGTTTCCTGTTAAGGCATAACCTTGAGGGATATCCCCCCTAAGCGCAAGAATATTCTTTATGCCTGCCTCCTTTAGGCGTGAAATAAGCCCAAGCACCTCATCTTTTGAACAGCAGACGCATGTAAGGTGCGCAAGCGCAACTGCGTTGCTTTGCTTTATGCACTCTGCCATTGCAAGCGTATTTTTTGAGTTGCTGCCGCTTGCGCCGCATGTAACGCTTATAAAATCAGGGTTAAAAGCTGCGGTTGCTCCGACTAGCGCTTCTGCGCGCTCCATATTCCATTCGTCCTTAGGCGGGAACAGTTCACATGAAACTGTTGCCCTGTTGTTTTTAAGCATATCCCGAATAAACACTTATAACAGCCCTTTCTTTATGCCGATTTATAAAAAAAGCCCTGCCTCGCGTTGCGAGACAGGGCATAACCTGCTTTGCCGTTATTTTAGCGGCATTCGCAACACCAAAAGCAGTGTGGGATACATCATTCCACACATGGGCATCAGCATGGTTTTGGTATTGAGCGTTTTCATAGCCGCGTTCCTTTTCTTCTCTTAGGGCATAGTAATGCACAGCCAAGAATTTGTCAAGCTAAAGCGGCATTTATGCAGCGTAAAGCTTCAGAAAACTGGTTTTCTGCACAAAGCGCTTGAGTTAAAGGGCAAAGATGCGCTATTCTTAATATATTCTTGAAAAGAGCTGGCTTTGGGAGGCAAAAATGAAACAAAAAAAGATGGGGATTCTTGGTGCAGGCAGTATAGCTGTAAAAATGGCAGACACAATCAGGCAAATGGAGAGCGTAATTCCTTATGCAATAGCTTCCCGCGACCTTAATAAGGCGGAAGCGTTTAAAGCTGCGCATGGTTTTGAAAAAGCCTACGGCTCATATATGGAGCTTTGGAGCGACCCTGAGGTTGACTTTATTTATATTGCAACCCCTCACTCGCACCATGCGGAACAGGCAAAATGCTGCATCTTAGCCGGCAAGCCTGTGCTTTGTGAAAAGGCGTTTACAAAAACAAGCCAGGAGGCAAAAGAGGTGCTTGCGCTTGCAGCTGAGCGCAAGGTGCTTATAGCTGAGGCAATTTGGCCGCGCTATATGCCTATGGCGCAAACCCTCAAAGAATTTGTAGAGAGCGGCACGCTTGGCAAAATAACATCCCTAAGCGCAAACCTCGGCTACAATGTGTTCAAAAAGCCGCGCGTAAATGACCCTGCGCTTGCAGGCGGCAGCCTGCTTGATGTTGGCGTATATACGCTCAACTTTGCCTCAATGCTTTTTGGCAATGACATAAAAAAGGTCACCTCCTCATGCGTTATGAGCGAAACAGGCGTTGATACGCAAAATTCAGTCATTTTAGAATATTCAGATGGCAGAACGGCTACTCTTTACAGCAGCGTTGTTTCATTTACTGACCGCATGGGCGTGCTTTATGGAGAAAAGGGGTTTGCGATAGTAGATAATATTAACAACTTTGAGGCGCTTCGCGTTTATGATAAAGAGTATAAGCTCATAGAGCATTTAGTGCGGCCTGCTCAGATTACGGGCTTTGAATATGAGGTGCTCGCAATGCTTGAAGCTATGGAAAACGGCTGGCTTGAATGCAAGCAGATGCCGCATAGCGAAATAATAAGGATTATGGAGCTTATGGATTCAATCAGGCATAGCTCTAAGTTTTACTATCCAGGAGAAGCACGGCAAAACTAAGGCATATAGCAAAAAGCCGGAGAACCCGGCTTTTTTAATACAAGCTAAGGCTAACGTTTATACAAAGGATATTCGTTGCAAAGGAGCCTGTAGGGCGGCTCGTCCTCTTCAATTGTAGAAAAGCGGCCAACAGGCGCATGGAAGCGGTTGTCGGATACATCGTCGTTGCACATGGAGACTTCCCCCAAAAGCACAGGCCCATGCCCCTCTTCAGCTGAAAAGTCGTGGTATAAATACGGTTGAATAGTTATGCTCTCACCCGGGGCAAGGCGCACCTGTGTGCCTGCAGGCACATTGTATGAGCGGCCGTCCTGCCTTATTGCAACGTCTGTGTTTAAAAAGCCCGCTCCGTCTTGTGTTGAGTTGTATACGCGTATAAGGATATTGCCGCCTGCCCGGTTGATTATATCCTCCATTTTAGAGAAGTGAAAATGCATAGGCGCGTACTGCCCTTCTTCAAGGTATAAAAGCTTCTCAGCATAGCTTTTGGGGTAGCGCGCTCTGTCTAAAGTGTTTCCGTTTCGCAGTGTTATAAGAGAAAACCCGATTTTAGAGAATTCGCCCAAGCCGTAGTCGGTAATATCCCATCCAAGCATATTCTCGCGCACTTCGTCGTATTCTTCGTTTTTAGCTGCCCATTCTTTTGGGGTAAAGCTGCAAAAAGGCGGCAGCGAAAACCTGTGCGTATAAGCCATTTCTTCCATTTTGCGGATTGCTTTGTTTATTTCTGAGCGTTTCAAGTATATCCTCCTGCTGCTCAATGTTTTTAAAAACCAAAAGCGCATAGCCTAGCCAAGGCGCGTTTTTTTGAGTATAGCCTTAAACTTCAGCTTTGTAAACAGCGCAAAAACAGCTTTATGCGCTAAAGCTTTAATCCGCAGGAATTTAAGCTTTGGTGGACAATGGAAAAGCTTATGAATATAATTAGTTTAGCGCTTACACGCGCAGTTTGTCTGCTTTTGCGCTTGAGACAAGTCAGGGTAAAGGTGAAGTTATGGGAAGTATAAACGCGGACAGTTTCGAGGCCTTTTGCGCAGCGCTCGAAGAAACGCCTGTGTCTCTCGAATTCTGCGAACGCTTCGATGAAAAAAGCAATATCTGGAACCTTTCGCGCCATAAGCACACTTATGTGGAGCTGCTTTATTTTCTTTACGGCGGAGTTGAAGTAACTGCGCAGGAACGCTCAATGGAAGCGACATTTTATGATGTAGTCGTATATCCTCGAGACACCTATCATACTGAAAACCTGCAGTATGGCAAGCACAACGAGGTTATTTGCCTGTGGGTTGATATGGGCGGGCTTTCGCTGCCCGAGGTTATTCATATTCAAGATAATAATGCTGAGCTTAAATGGCTGCTTGAGCAAATACACAGCGAGCACAAAAGCAGCGGGGCGTGCAGATACCTTATAGAATGCTATATAAAAGCCGCACTTTTGCTTATTGCGAGGAAATACATGCATGAAAAATCCCCGCAGGATTCAATTAACCGGGTTATTCTATATATGCGCGACCACTTAAGCAGCGAAATAACTGTTGAAGAAATGGCGAGAATGATTTATGTAAGCAAATCCTACCTTAGCCGAATGTTTAAAAAGCGCACGGGCAAATCGTTAATGCAGTATTTGCGCGAGCTTCGCATACAAAGCGCAAAGGCAATGTTAGTGTCAACTGACGAGAGTATTGAGGATATTGCATATAAAACCGGCTTTAACTCCCCAAAATACTTTTGCAATACTTTCCGCAGGCATACAGGAGTACCTCCAAGGACATTCAGGCTTTCTGAGCGTTACAGCATAAACAAGCTTCAAAATTAAAATTCTGTTTATTAGGCAGATTACTTAGTTAAAAACCGTTTTTATTCAAAAGCTGCACTTCTTTTTCAATAATCTAAATATAAGCACGCCTGCATTTACGCGTATTCAAGCAAAGCCGCCTGCTTAGCAGTTTAGGTTCACGAAAATGTACCATTAGTGCAAAGCCATGAGTTTACCTTTGACACGCCGTATAATAGAATAGTAATAGAAAGCAAGGGCTTATGCGCTATTGCTCCGAATCCGTCCAAGAGAAAGAGCAGGTATAAAAAAATGAAAAGTTCAAACACATCAATAAACAAAATAAGCGAGCTTATGCAAAGCGAAAGAATAAGCGGCTTAAGAGCAAAGCTCTTTTTAGAGGAGCGCTATGCTTCAATAGAGCAGGCGCATATAGTAACCGAAGTATATAAGCAAAACCCGGGGCTGCCTGTAAACATACTCAGAGCAAAGGCGCTTAAAGCTGCGTTATTAGGTATGCAAATCCGCATAGACCAGGGCGAGCTTATTGTAGGCAACCGAACCGCAGGCATACGCGGCGGCGTCATTTTCCCCGAATCGGGCTTAAGCTGGGTGGATAATGAAATCGAAAACCTAAAGACCCGCCCGCAGGATAAGTTCGGTGTGCGTGCTGAGGATATTAAAGAATTCAGAGAAGAAATTCTTCCCTTCTGGAAGGGGCGTACGCTTGAAGACGTGCTTGACGAGCGCATTGGCGATGAAATGCGCCTGATAGGGAAGGTCGCAAAAATCAACCAGACTGACCATGCGCAGGGGCATATCTGCCCTGATACTAAGCTGTGGCTTAAAGAAGGGCCAAGCGGCATTTTGAAAAACGCAAAAGCGCATATAGCAGCAGCAAGCGGCGAACAGGCGCAGTTTTACGAGGGCATTGTGATTGCAATGGAAGGCGCGAGCGCCTTTATGAACAGATACGCTGAGCTTGCGTTCAGCTTAAAAGATTCGCCGGGCTATAAAGCTGAAGAAATGCTTGAGCTTTCGCGCATTTGCGCAAAGCTTGCAAAAGAGCCGCCCGAAACCTTCCATGAGGCTGTGCAGTCTGCTTGGTTCCTCTATGTGCTTTTGCACATGGAGTCAAACGCCTCCTCGTTTTCGCCGGGGCGGATGGATCAGTACTTATACCCCTTTTACGAAAAAGACAAAAACGCGGGCAGGCTGAGCCTTGATAAAGCGCTTGAGCTTGTTCAATGCCTCTTTATAAAATTCAACCATATAGTTTATCTGCGAAGCTCAGGGAGCGCCCGCTATTTTGCAGGGTTCCCCATTGGCTTTAATGTTGCGCTCGGCGGGGTGAACAAGCAGGGTGAAGACGCCTCAAATGAGCTTAGCTATCTTTTCCTGCGCGCACAGGAGCATCTTGGGCTCCCGCAGCCAAACCTTTCCGCAAGGGTGCATAAGGACTCGCCCGAATACTTTTTATATAGATGCAGCCAGGTAATAGGCAGGGGGAGCGGGATGCCCCAGCTCTTTAATGACGAGGCAGTCATACCTGCGCTCATTAACAGAGGCATAAGCAAAGAAGATGCGCTTAACTACGCAATAGTCGGCTGCGTTGAGCTTACCACAATGGGCAACAGCCTTGGCTGGAGCGACGCTGCAATGTTCAACATGGTCAAGGCGCTTGAGCTTGCGCTAAATGACGGAGTATGCCTATTAAGCGGCAAGCAGATGGGCGCAAAGACCGGCACACTTGCGGAGTTTAAAACTTATGAAGACGTTGAAGCTGCCTTAATGAAGCAAATCGACTTCTTTTTCAGCCGCATGATAAGCTGCTGCGAAATAGTTGAAAAAGCACATGCGGAACTTCTGCCTTCGCCTTTGCTCTCCTCAGTTATTCAAGGCTGCATGGAAAAGGGGCTTGATGTAACTGCAGGCGGCGCTGTTTATAATCTTTCCGGTATACAGGCAATTCAATGCGCAAACATTGAAGACAGTTTGGCTGCCCTAAAAACGCTCGTCTTCGAGCAAAAGCGGTTTTCGCCGCAGGCTGTGCATGCTGCACTTGTCAATAACTTTGAAGGCGAGGAGCTTATGCGCCTTACGCTTTTAAATAAGGCGCCAAAGTATGGCAATGATGTAGAGTGGGTTGATAATATCGCAAACAAGTGGATTGGCATTTTTTCTAAAAAACTTGAACAATATACGAACGCACGCGGCGGGATTTACCACGCAGGGCTTTATACGGTTTCCGCGCATGTGCCTATGGGGCAGAATGTGGGCGCAACGCCAGATGGCAGGAGCAGCCGCGAACCGCTTGCAGACGGCGGTATGTCCGCAGTGTACGGCAGAGATATGAAGGGCCCTACTGCGCTTTTAAAGTCGGTTTCGAGAGTTGACTCGCACTTTGGCAGCAATGGTACGCTTTTAAACATGAAGTTCCTGCCGGATTTATTCATGCATGAGGACGGGCTTAAGAAGTTCGTAAGCTTAATCCGTGCGTTTGTTGAGCTTAAGATAATACATGTGCAGTTTAATGTTGTTCGCCTTGAGGACCTTTTAAAGGCGCAGGAAAACCCTGAGCAATACAGAAGCCTAACGATAAGGGTTGCCGGGTATACAGCCTACTTTACGGAGCTTGCAAGAGACCTCCAAAACGAGATTATTAAGCGCACAAGCTATGCAAGCCTATGAATACAGCCAATATCTTTGATATAAAGCGGTTTGGTACAAATGACGGTAGCGGCATACGCACTGTTGTGTTTATTAAAGGCTGCCCTCTAAGCTGCCTTTGGTGCCATAACCCTGAAGGCCTTTTCAAAGAAAATAGAATCTGGTGCATGAACAACCTTTGCATAGGGTGCGAAAGCTGCATTGCAGCATGCGAAGCTAAGGCTATAACCCGCCTCGAAAGGGGAGTGCGGGTTGACCATGACGTCTGCACGCATTGCGGCGCGTGCCTCAATGTGTGCCCAACAGGCGCTTTGCGCGTTGACGGCATAAAAATGAGCGTTGCCGAGGTAATGGCTGAAATTGAAAAAGACAGAGTCTTTTACGGCAGGGAGGGCGGCGTAACTTTAAGCGGCGGAGAGTGCACAGCAGAGCCTGAGTTTTCGCTCGAGCTTCTTAAAGAATGCAAAAAGGCGGGCATTCATACTGCAATTGAAACCTGTTTATTTGCAAAGCCCGAAATAATGGCCGCTTTTATGGAGGCTGCCGATTTAATTCTTGCAGACCTTAAACTTTTTGACCCCAAGCTTCATAAAGAGGCGACAGGTGTTGACAATGCACTCATTCTTTCAAACTTTGAAATGCTCGCAAAAGGCGCAACGCCTGTTATAGTTAGAATCCCGATGATTCCGGGCTATACTGCCTCTGTTTCAAATGTAAGCCAGATAGCCGAATTTGTGGCTTCAAAAAACCCGAAGATTCCGATAGAGCTTCTTAATTATAACCCGCTTTGCGAAGGCAAATATTATGCTTTGGGCAAGGAATTTATAAACTGTACGGAGCCGTTTTCGCAGAAAGAAATGGAAGTTTTCGCTTGTGCTGCAAGAGCGCACGGGCTAAATGTAAGTTATGAAGGCATGAAGGAGCAAAAATGAGCACAATAAGCAGATTTTTAGAAATTTCGAATAAAGGCGGCAGCGTTTACATGCACGATGTAAAAGCCGCGTTTAATAAAGAGCACGAAAAGTTTACGCTTGTGCTGCATTTGCTAAACGGCAGCTTAAGGGTGTTTGATATTCCTATGCCTGAAGCTAAAACAAAAGAAGAAGAGCGTTTCCTGCAGGATTACTTTTACGGGCGCGTATATAATATCCTTTCAATGCTTGGCGGGGTTAAAATGGATGTATACTGCGGGAGCAGTAAATACTTTAAAGACCTTGCAGAAGGGCTTTTAACAGCGTTTGGCGTTAATGACCCAAGGCTTAAGCGCGAAGGCTATGCAAAATGCCTTAATGTGGCTGACAGAATGAACCTTGCCCTTGGCGCAGCGCAGTTTAGCTTTGAGCTTTTTGATGGCGCAGCAAATATAAAAGAACAGCCTGAAGAAATCTTTCTTACTGATGTTGTTTCCGGCTTTAAAAAGGCGGCAGATAGGGCAATGCACGGCCGCTTTACAGGTATAGATATAGGCGGCACGGATATTAAGCTTGTAGGCGTAAATAACGGCAGGCTCGACCATATAAAAGAGTATGACTGGAACCCGTCCTCTTTTAAAACAATTGACTGTCTTACTTCTGTTGTGCTTTTGCTTGCGCGCATGAGCAGGGCGCTTTTAAGCCTGCCTATAGAGCTAAGCCAAGAAGCGCAAAAGCTTCGCAAGGCTGTGCTTGAAAAAGACGAGCCTTTTGAGGCAATGCAAAGGGATGTTGTTCGACTTGAAACGCTTGCAGGCGAACTTAAAGGCGTTGACGGCATTGGCGTGAGCTTCCCTGATGTAGTTGTGCGCGATAGAATAGTTGGCGGCGAAACGCATAAAACAAAGGGCGTGCGCGAGCATTCTAAAGATTACGAAAGCGAATTTAAGTCGCTCACAGACCTTAACTGCAGCCTTAGTGAATACTGCAGCGCAAACGGCAAAGTGCATATTACAAATGACGGGCCAATGTCTGCATATACTGCAGCTGTTGAACTTGCGCATTCTGATAAAGCTTTGTCTGTAAGCGCAGGGATGTTTGCGCATTCGCTTGGAACAGAGCTTGGCACAGGCTGGGTTGATGAGGAGGGCAAAGTGCCCGAATACCCGCTTGAGGTATATAACTGCATAATAGATTTAGGCAACGCGCCTGCAGCAGGCTACGAAGCAGCTGATGTCAGGAGCTTGAACAACTTTAACACAGGGTTGGCAGGCACGCTTCAGCGCTTTACAGGTCAAAGCGGCGCTTTCCGTTTAGCTGAGGAATACTATAAATTAACAGCTCCCAATGAATATGCTGCGCTTTTTGAAAAGGGCTTTATAACAAAGACCGAAAAAGGGTTAATCGCCTCTATTGCGCCTGTTGATATGCGCAAGGCGTTTCTCGAACACCTTATGGCGCAGGCGGAGCAGGGAATGCCTGAAGCAATGGAGATTTTCCGCACTATCGGCAAATGCCTTGCTGCAACATGGCTTGAAACAGACGAGGTGCTTAGCCCTAAGTGCAAATCGAGAGTTTTATTCGGAAGGTTTGTGAAGAAGAACGCGGTTTTTGCGCTTATGAATGAAGGCGCAAAAGAGCTTTTGCCAAACTTAACTCTTTTAGCTGCTGATGAGAGCTTAGCATATACTAAGCTTATGTGTGAGCTTAGAGACAGCAAAGAATATACAGTAGCCCAGTTCGGGCAGGCAGTCGGCTCGGTTTATTTTGCAGCTTCCATGCTTTAGTGCATAACCTCTAAGTAGTATTCAAGCGGATTTCGCTGCCTGTAAAAAGGCGCAAAAGGCTATCGCCCATAACACCTTTAAGCGTATTATAAGCTTCTTCGCCTGTGCAATGGCCTGTATAGTAAACTGCGCCAGTGTTTTTTAGGTATTCGCCTACCTGGTTTATAAGCTCTTTGGGCTCGCTTTGCCCAAGCGATGGGTTGTAAAGATGAAAGCCTCCAAACACATAGTTTAAAGACCTGCCCTTAAGACCTATGAATGTATTAAGGATGTTTACAATCCCTCTGTGGCTGCAGCCCGCAAAAAGGGTTGTGCATTCGCCTTCGCGGATAACGAGGTTTTGTTCATGCAGAAATATGTCTTCAACTGTTGTGTTTTCGTGCTCCATAAGTAAAGTCTTGTTTGCGTTTGAACAAAGCGCACTGCCCTCAACATTTGAAAACACCTCAATGCCCTCTGCAATAAAGAACCTGTCTGCTGTAAAAACGAGCCGCCTGTTCTCCTTAAGTTCAGCTTCAAGGCCTATATATTTAAGGCTTCCGTCAGGGCGCAAAGAATAATAGTTGTTAAACGCCTTATGGTGAACGAAAACTTCCGCTTTTTTATTGTGCTTTAAAAATTCGCGCAAGCCGCCACCATGGTCATAATGCCCGTGTGAAATAACTAAAAAGTCGATATCTTTAATATTAACGCCGAGTTTTTTCGCATTTTCGAGGAACAAGCCGCTTGCCCCTAAATCACATAAGAGCTTATACTTGCCTGTTTCTATATAAAGGCTTAGCCCGTGCTCAGTGTTGAAGCGGTTTGAAACTGCTGTGTTTTCAACTAAAGTTTTAACTACCATGAGATTCCTCCGGGTATTAGCCTGAAGCCTTTAGGCTTTCAATAAGCTTTTTGAGCTTTTCCCACATGCGTTTTATTTCTGCTGCTGCTGCGCTTTGTGCAAATGAGGTTATAGGTTGAAGGCTGTTTATAGAGGCAATTACAGTTTCGTCAAATGGAATCTTTCCAATAACAGGGATATTCTCCGATAAAGCATATTCTTTAATTTGCTCTGTTAAATCCGGGTTAATGTCATACTTGTTTATGCATAATGCTGTTTGTATGTTGAAATGTCTCGCTACACCTACGACCCGCTTTAAATCACTAATGCCTGAAATTGTCGGTTCTGTAACAATAAGCGCAAGGTCCGCAGCAGTTATTGACGAAATTACAGGGCAGCCAATACCCGGAGAGCCGTCAAGAATGATAAGCTCATCGTCATTAGCTTGTGAGCGCGCATTTTTGCGCAGCTTTGTTATAAGCATGCCTGAGCCGTCGCTGCCCGAAGCCATCTTAGCGCGAAAAATCAGACCTTCGTGTGTTTTAGTCGTGTAAATATCCGCGTCCTTTAGTTTTATAAGAGTGATTGCATCATTCGGGCAGGCAATAACGCAGGCGCCGCAGCCCTCGCAGCTTATTTCATCTACAACATGGTCCTTCATAGCGTCAAACCTGCATACGGCATCGCAAATACCGCAGCTTATGCAGCGGCTTTCATCAACCTTAGCCTTGCTTAACGCATAGAAGTCTTCTGTGTGAAGGTTGCGCCCCTTATAATAAAGCGAAAGGTTTGGTGCATCCACATCGCAATCCGCAATCAGGCGCGTACCGCTTAAAGCTTGAAGCGCTGCTGTAATCATGGTTTTGCCTGTGCCGCCTTTGCCGCTTATTATAACTAATTCCATGCAAATGCCTCCTTAAGCTGCTTAGATAGCGCCTCAAACGCCAGCTTGTATTCTGGAAGCTCAAGCAGGAGCTTCCCTTTTGAATACGCGATTGCAGCTTCTTTGCTAAAGGGAATAACGCCTAAAAGGTTTATTCCGTTTTTGCCGCAATACTCAGTAATGAGGCTGTCTTCGCCTCTGCTTTTATTTACGAGCGCTGCAAAAGGCAGCCCGACATGGTTAAGAAGCTCTACTGCGATTTCCATATCGTTAAGCCCAAATACGGTAGGCTCAGTAACTATGAGCGCTGCGTCTGCGTGGCGGAGCGTTGTAACCGCATTGCATGATGTACCCGGCGCGCAGTCGAGGATTGCATCTTCAGAGCTTTTTAGTTGCTTTAGCAAATGCTTTATTACAGGCACAGCCATAGGTTCGCCTATATTGAGCACACCGCGGGCAGCAAATATGCCGTTCGACCTGCCCTTTTCAACAACGCCCACAGCCCTTTTGGCAAAGGTAATTGCGCCCTCGCTGCATGCAAGAGAGCAGGCATGGCAGCCATGGCAAAGTTCCTTAAAGAGCAGAATCTCCTTTTTTGTAGCTGCGAGCGCGTTGAACTGGCAGGCGGTCACGCAATCTTTGCACAATGTGCAGAGTGAATAGTCAACGCAAGGATAGTCAACAAGCGTTTCTTCAGCTGAAACAGCCATCGGGTTAAGGAATATAAAGCCGTTTGGCTCTTCCACATCGCAATCATAATAGGCACAGTTTAAAGTATACGCAAGATTTACTGCAAGCGTAGTTTTCCCAGTGCCTCCCTTGCCGCTTAAAATGCACAGCTTCACTTATTCTCAAAGCCCCCTCTGAAGCCTTTTCGCATGCCTGCGTGCGCATCTCCCGCTTCGTCAAGCGGGCTGAGCCTGCCTGCTTTATAAAGCTCAACTGCTTCGCTCACCAGCACAGCTGAAGTGCGAAACGCCCTTATACCTGCACCTTTTAGCACATTATAGGCGTTTGGGCCTAAATTGCCCGTTAGAACAACCTCTGCGCCTAAGTCGATAATTTGCTGGGATGCAGCGATTCCAGCGCCTCCGCTTGCGCTTTGCGCCTTGTTTTCAATAAATGTGTAAGTCTCGGTCTTTGGCTCATAAAGCGCAAAATACTCACACCTTCCAAAGCGCGGGTCGCTAAGAGCTGACTCTGTGTTGCCTGTGCTTGAAATTGCAATCATTATATTATTCCTCCTTTTGATTTTGCCATCTTCTGCCTCCGTGGCGATGCCTGTGGCAGCTGCCGCAGTTTTCTAACTGACCGTCACAAAGTATGTACTCCCCTCCGCCAATAAACAGCGCTTTGCCATTAACAAGCGCATCTGACAGCTTTCTTCTTGCAGCATCGTATATGCCCTGCACTGTTGAGCGCGCTATGCCCATGCGCAAGGCGCATTCCTCCTGCGTGAGCCGTTCAAGGTCAATAAGGCGGATTGTCTCGTATTCGTCAATCGTCATGTTCACTGTTGGAAAAGCTTCAGGAACTGTGCCAAGCGGCCCGAAGCGGGCATTATTTGGCAGCGCGCAGACTCTTCTCCATTTTCTCGGTCGCGGCATATTACCTCAACTTTCATGCAAAAGCAGCAGGAAACTTCCTGCAGCTTTGCAATTAAACTTATTGTTCACTAAGGCTTTTGTTTACAGCTTCCAAGCTTGCCTCAAGCCGCTTTTTATGCTCTAAAAGCCATTGTTTGTCTGCTTCTAAGCCAGGCGCATTTGCATAAGCGTAAAACCCGCGGCCGCAGCCTGGTCTGCGCCTAAAGCCTGCTCCAAAACCACCATAGCCTGGCGCTGCACCCGCGCAGCCGCCAAAGCCTCTGCCTGTTAGGGGGCCAAAGCCCATAGGGCCAGTACCGTCACCTCTCGGCATGATTAACACCTCCTTCAGTTTGTGGCATATACCATAAATGAATTATAGGCCTGTTTATGTCATATGTCAATAACTAATTTTTTATTCTTTAAAATAAAGCAAAAGTTGACTCCATATTTTTATAATGCTATATTTAAAAATAAGGGTCAACCCGAAAGGAAGTGAATTTATGGACGGCAACCCTCGAGAACGTAGTTATGTTCTCGACTCCCTATATAGAAGCACTACTCAACGGGCATATGACTTTTTCGGGCTGTTGTCCTCCTTTTAGGGCAAATGTGCAAACCCGTGCAAGCATGAAACTGCTGCCTGTTGAAGGCAGTTTTTTATTGCCGATAAATGGCTTCACTGGGGGATACTTAAAATAGAAAGGACTGATTCCAGTGAATAACATTACTAAGAGCGAGCTCGAAACTGCAAGGCTTGGAATCGAAGAAAAGCTGCGCGTGTATTCATCGCTTGAGCAGGATTTGCTCTTAAGCGAACTTTCTACTGACAGCGAAGGTCTATCCGACGAAGAAGCCGAAGAAAGGCTCGATGAGTTCGGCAGGAACGTCATTACGCCAAGTGAAGGCAACACGATATTTAGCAGGGTTAAAGAGGCACTCATTAACCCGTTTAATATTGTGCTCTTTATTATTGCAATACTTACATTTTTTACAGACGTCATTGCCTCTGCAGAACCCGATTATTCAACAGTTATAATAATCCTTGCGCTTGTATTTCTCGCAAGCCTTATTGCCTTTGTGCAGAGTCAGCGCTCTGATTCCGCTGTTGGCAAGCTTGCGAAAATGATTTCAAACAAAGCTGATGTCTGGCGTGATAGCAAGCTTATTGAAATACCTCTTGATGAAGTAGTGCCCGGAGATATCGTGCGCCTTTCGGCAGGGGATATGGTGCCTGCGGATGTGCGGTTTTTAAGGACGAAGGACACCTTCGTTGCCCAAGCTGCGTTAACAGGCGAGTCGAACCCAATAGAAAAGTTCGCCTCAACCTCAAATGGAGCAAGCACGCTTACTGATTTAGCGAACATTGGCTTTATGGGCTCAAATATTATAAGCGGGAGCGCGCTTGCAGTTGTTTTGGCAACAGGTGATGAAACCTATTTTGGCTCAATGGCAAAGTCGCTTTCAGGTGACAGAGCAAAAACAAGCTTTGAGCGCGGGGTCGATTCGATAAGCAACCTCCTTCTTCGCATGATGTTTGTAATGGTTCCTGTGGTATTCCTTATAAATGTGCTTGCAAAAGGCAGCTGGCCAAGCGCGCTGCTGTTTTCTGTAAGCGTTGCAGTAGGCCTTACGCCTGAAATGCTGCCAGTAATTATGACCTCGACCTTGGCAAGGGGCGCGCTCACAATGTCAAGGCACCAGGTGATTGTGCGAACTCTTGGCGCAATCCAGGTGTTCGGGGAAATGAATGTGCTATGCACGGATAAAACCGGAACCCTTACAGAAGACAAAATCGTGCTCGAAAAATACATGGATTTGCACGGAAATGACGATACGCGAATCCTCCGCCACGCATACTTAAACAGCGCCTTTCAAACCGGGCTTAAAAACCTTATTGACCTTGCTATTATAAACAGGGCAAAACAGTACGGGCTCAACACAGCGCTTGCAAATTACAGCAGAGTAGATGAAATCCCCTTCGACTTTGCCCGCAGAAGGATGAGTGTTGTGCTGCTTGATAAAAACGGCAAGCGGCAGCTCATTACAAAGGGCGCTGTAGAAGAAATTATTGCAATCTCCTCCTTTCTTGAGGTTAACGGCAAGGTTATCCCAATGGATGAAGAAACCCGCCGCATTGCGCTTAAAACGTATGAAAAGCACAACTCGGACGGGCTTAGGATGATTGCAGTCGCTCAAAAGAACGAAGTCCCTGATGTAGGCACTTTTGGGGTAAAAGATGAGCGTGACATGGTCTTAATAGGCTTTATCGGCCTGCTTGACCCGCCAAAAGAAAGCGCTGCTGCAGCAATTTGCGCCCTTAAAGAGCACGGTGTTCGAACAGTTGTTTTAACAGGAGACAGCGAGGGCGTTGCGCGCAAGGTGTGCACAAAAGTCGGCGTAAATGCCTCAAATCTGCTTACAGGCAGGGATGTCGAACTCATGGACGATGAAGCGCTGCTTAACGCTATTAAAACCTGCGACCTTTTTGCAAAGCTCTCGCCAACGCAAAAAGAGCGGGTAGTAAAGGCGTTTCAAACTTCAGGCAATACTGTTGGCTATTTGGGCGACGGCATTAATGACGCGCTGCCCTTAAGGCAGGCTGATGTCGGAATCTCGGTTGACAGCGCAGTTGATATTGCAAAAGAAACAGCTGATATAATCCTTTTAAAAAAGGACTTAATGGTGCTTGAAGAAGGGGTTATTGAGGGCAGGAAAACCTTCGGAAACATAATAAAATACATAAAGATGGCAGCGAGCGGCAATTTCGGCAATATGATTGCTGTGCTTGCAGCCTCGATATTCCTACCGTTTTTGCCAATGCTGCCTGTGCAAATTTTGGCGCAGAATCTTTTATATGATTTTTCACAAATAGGCATTCCTTTTGACAGCATTGACAGCGAATACATAAAAAAGCCGCGCAAATGGGAAACAAAGTCGATTAAATCCTTTATGGTCTACTTAGGTCCGCTAAGCTCAATTTTTGACATCCTCTGCTTTAGCGTTATGTGGTGGGCAATAGGAGCAAACACAATGACGCTTTCCCCGTTATTCCAATGCGGCTGGTTTGTTTTTGGCACAGTTTCGCAGGTGCTTGTTATTTATATGATTCGCACTGCAAAGCTGCCTTTTATTCAAAGCATGCCTTCAATGGCGCTTTTTGTGCCAACGCTCTTAGTTGCGGGCATTGCCCTGTTTATAGGCTTTTCGGATTATGCGGCTTTGCTTGATTTACAGAGGCTGCCTGTGCAGTTTGTCCCGTGGCTTATAGCCATACTTTTAGCATACCTGATATGCGTACAGTTTATAAAGAAGCGCTATGTAAAAAAATACGGCGAGTGGATGTAATGCCTTTTAGCTTAGAAGGCCGAGCTGTTCTAAAGGTCTATCCATTGCTTTGCCTTCTAAGTAAACGAACATACAGTGGGGAATTGTTTTTCGAATATTGTCGCTATGCTCCAAAAACCCGTTTGCCGCTATGAGCATAGCGGCTTTTTTGCGCTTGGACGCCATAAAGCTTATTGACCGTTCTATAGAGGCAAGGCAGCTCTTAAGCCTTAAATTGTCTATTTTAGTATCTTCGTGCACAACAAACACGCTGCCTGCAGGCGGAGTGTCAGAAATTAGGCGCTGCCATTGTTTAGCTAAGCTAAAGGCGCTCCTGTATGCGCTGTTTTGCATAATCACTTTAGCGCTCATAGAAGGGGGTACAAGCATAATGCCAAATTCTTGCCCTGCTGCCCGTTCCAAAAGCCCTGCTTCGCTTTCAAAAACAAGCCTTGGCTCAATCTCTAAAGCACGAAGCATCTTTTTAAGCATTAAAAGCTCGGCTGTGCTATTTAAAGAGTCGGGCAGAAGCACATCGCCGTTAAGCTCTGCAAGTGAAGTAATAGTTTTGCCGTTTTCAACAGCTATAAGGTTTAAATAAGAAGTTACTGCTTCAATACGCGCTTTATACGGGTTAAGCTTTTCTAAATCTTTTGCATACATAAGGCAGGCATCGATTGAAGCTTCGTTAAAGGCTGTAAATAGCTCCTCATAACTTGAAAAGCTGTGTATTTCATAGTTGGGCGCGCCGCTTTCTATTAACCCGAACGCGCAGTATGATAGAGGGTCATTAAAGACTAAGCCGACTTTTAAAGGAGGGCTGGGCTGACCTGCGCCAAACCTCGAAAACCAAATCCCGATAGCAAGCGCAAGAAGCGGGAGCAGCAGAAAAAGCACAGTTTGCTTGGTACTATTTTGTTTTTTAGGGCCTTTTTCCAATTTATATCCGTACTCAGTGTTTTTGTTAGCATAAGCGGTTGTGTAAAGCTTAGCGCAGCATCAGTATATATGTTTACCAGGGTTCATGCAAATCGGCTTGTGCTCTATGCTTGATTTTTTGCATTGAACCATTGAAATACAGCAAGCGCAATTAGAAAAATGCCGAACGCTTTTCTTAACCAGAGCGCCTCAAGAAAAGTAGCAAGAAGCGCGCCGCCTATTGCGCCTAAGCTCCCAAAAAGTATAAGCGGCAGCGCTGACTTTGCCTCAAGCCTGCCGTCTTTTTTATGCACCAAGAGCGCAAGCAGTGCGCCTGGAAGGAAGGCGAGCATATTTATGCCCTGCGCTTCATGCTGAGAAAGGCCTGCAAGCAGAGTAAGAATGGGTATTAAAATAGTGCCTCCGCCCATTCCCATGCCTGAGAGAATTCCTCCTGCAAAACCCGCAAGCAGCAAAAAGAGCAAGTTCATAGCAAAAGCCTTATGCCTGCTGCAAGCATAAGCAGGCAAAAGAGGCTGTCAATCCAAAGGGGGCGAAGCTTGCCAAGAAGCCTCGCACCAAAAAAGCTGCCTGGCAGCATACCAAGAATCACTGGCAGTGCAGATTGGACTATAAGCATGTTTCTAAGCATATATACAGCAACACTTATTATAGAAAGAGGCAGCATGACCATAAGCGCAGTTGAATGCGCTCGCTCTGAGTTTAGCGCGCAAAGCCTTTTAAGCACAACAACAGCAAGAATCCCGCCGCCTGCCCCAAACAGGCCGTTTGCAATGCCTGTTCCGACTGCTGCAAGGATTATTGGGAGCGTAAACTTGCTGCGCTTTTGCTGCATACACCTATACTGTACAAAGAATATAGAATTATACAGTAACAATTTAATGCAAACAGAAAGGGAGTGTGTTATACTACATAAGGCAAAATACTTTGGAAGCGGGCACGAATTGTAGATGTCAAGAAATTGTCAACTGCATTGCAATAGAGTTATTTAGGGCAAGCTATGCCCTTTTTTATTGTGTAATTATTCACAAAGATGAGTATATGCGAGTTTTGAAAGGATGGTGCTGAAGTTGCACAAGCGTACCTTCAGAGGCGGCGTGCACCCGATGCAGAAACTGCATGAGGGGAAGCTGCCTACAAAAGACAAACCAGTGCGCGAGTTTATACCCGATACAGTCTGTATTCTTATGGGGATGCATTTGGGCGCGCCGAGCAAACCATGTGTTGAAAAGGGCGAGTATGTCAAGCTTGGCCAGTTGATTGGCGAGCCTGTAGGAGCCTTGGGGCTGCCTGTGCATGCAAGCGTTTCCGGTGAGGTGCTTGACGTTTCGCTTAAACAGCAAATGGTTGCAGAGCCTGCAATGTGCGTTACAATTAAAAACGATTATAAAGACGAATGGGCGGACAATCTAAAAGGCTTAGGAGATGTTGAAACTGTTGACCCATCGCTTATAGTGCCTGCAATTAAAGCAGCGGGCATTTGCGGCATGGGAGGCGCCTGCTTCCCTACCCATATAAAATTTGCAATGCGCGAAGGCCAATACTGCGACACAATAATTTTAAACGGCGCTGAATGCGAAACATACCTGACATCCGACCATCGCCTTATGTTAGAAAATCCCGAAAGAATAGTTAACGGGCTTCGCGCTGCCATGCGCGCAATGGGCGTTGAGCGGGGCGTTATAGCAGTAGAGGATAATAAGCCGGACGCAATCGAATCCATGAAAAAGGCTGCAGAGGGCAGGCTTGGAGTAGAGGTTGCAGCGCTTAAGACAAAATATCCGCAGGGCGCTGAAAAGCAAATAATAGAATCGATTACAAACAGGCAGGTGCCAAGGCAGGGGCTGCCTATTGACGCGCATGTGATTGTGCTAAACGTAGGGACTGCAGCTGCAATTTCAGACGCAGTAAGCTTTGGCAGACCAGTTGTTTCGCGCATAACCACAGTTACAGGCTGCGTAAAATCGCCAGACAACTTAAGGCTTCGCATAGGCACAAGCTTCCATGATGCAATAGAGGCATGCGGGGGGTATAGCGAAACGCCCGGCAAGCTTGCAGCAGGCGGCTCAATGACAGGCATTTGCGTTGCAAGCGATGAAGTCTCAATGACTAAGGCTACAAACGGCATAGTCGTATATAACTTAGAAGATGCAAAATCGTTTGATGAGGGGCTCTGTATCCGCTGCGGCCGCTGCGCTAATGTTTGCCCGACAGGGCTTAGACCATATTTAATGAAGCCCTATTGCGATGCAAACGACCTTGCAAAGGCTGAAAAATATGATGTTATGGATTGCATAGTCTGCGGAAGCTGCTCTTTCATTTGCCCTGCCAGGCTTTGGCTTACGGCTTCCTTTAAAAACACCAAGGAAAAGATACTTCTTGAGCGGAAAAGGAGGTCAGGAAAATGAGTTTGCGCTTATCCACAGCTCCGCATATACGAAGCATTGAAACAACCAAAAGGCTTATGGCAGATGTTATTATTGCGCTTATGCCTGCAGCGCTTATCGGCATTTACTATTTCGGCCCAAATGCTGCGCTTTTAGTCGGGCTAAGCGCCTTTACAGCAGTTTTAACCGAATACCTTTGGCAAAAGGCAGCTAAAAAGCCTGTATGCATCGGCGATTTGTCAGCGCTTGTAACAGGGCTTCTGCTTGGGCTCAACCTCCCCCCAACAGCGCCATGGTGGCTTGCGGTTTTTGGCAGCTTCCTTGCAATTGCGCTTGTAAAGCAGCTCTTTGGGGGGCTTGGGCATAATTTTATGAACCCGGCGCTAACAAGCCGTGCAATTCTTCTTGCATCCTGGCCGGTTCGGATGACTTCATTTGTAATGCCGACATATTTTGCGCCTGTTGAAGCAGTTGCTTCTGCAACTCCTCTCGGGGGGCTTCCGGCAAGCACGCTTGAACTGTTCCTCGGCACTATTCCCGGTACTATAGGCGAGGTGTGCAAGGCTGCAATCCTGCTCGGGCTGCTTTATTTATTGATACGGGGAACCGTTTATCCGCATGTGCCTACTATTTTTCTTTTCGTTACTGCTCTGCTTGGCTGGGCGCTTGGCACAAACGGGGGCTTTACTTTTGACGGCGACCCGCTTGCCGCAATTCTTTCGGGCGGTGTAATGTTCGGCGCTGTGTTTATGGCAACTGACTATGCTACAAGCCCTATGACGAAAAAAGGGCAGGTTATATTTGCTGCGGGCTGCGGGCTTATACTAAGCGTTATACGCGCATACAGCAAGCTGCCAGAGGGCGCGACATACGCAATCCTGCTTATGAATATAGCAACTCCGCTTATTGATAAATATATAAAGCCCACAGTGTACGGCTCACAAAAGGCGGTTAAAGGGGTGAAGGCAAATGCGTGAAATCTTTAAGCTGACCTGGCGGCTTCTTGTTATTGCTGTTGTTGCAGCCTTTGCGCTTGGTGCGACAAATGAGCTTACAAAAGGGCCGATACGCGAACAGGTGGCTGCTGCTGCAGATGCTGCGCGCATTGCAGTCCTGCCTGACGCAGAGCGCTTCGAGCTTATAAGCGAAGGCGAGGGCGGCTGCGATAATGCGTTTATGGGGCTTAGCGGCGCAAATACCGTAGGCTATACAGCGCAGGCTACAGCTAATGGTTACGGCGGAAGTGATAATCGGCGTTGACCTAAACGGTATAGTAACAGGCATCAATGTTGGCGGAGCCGGCTTTTCCGAAACTTCGGGGCTTGGCTCAAAAGTTAAAAACGAAGAATTCAGAGCGCAGTTTAGAGGCGGTCACGGTGTTTTTGGCTTAAACGGCGCAGGAGAAACATCCGTTGATGCTGTAACAGGCGCAACAACAAGCTCAGCTGCTGTTGTGAGCGCAGTTAATACAGCTTACGCCTATATACTTGAGTTAATGGCATAGAAGGAGGAGAACATGAAAAAGAGCAGCTTAAGCAGCGTGTTCTTCAATGGGTTAATAACTGAGAACCCGACGTTTCGGCTTGTGCTTGGCACATGTCCTACAATCGCAAGCACAACAAGCGCGTTTAACGGCCTGGGTATGGGGGCTGCGGCAACATTCGTGTTAGTCGGCTCAAATGTGGTTATCTCGCTGCTTCGAAACTTCATTCCGGATAAGGTGCGGATTCCGGCGTTTGTTGTTGTTATATGCACCTTTGTAACAATGGTTCAAATGCTTATGCAGGCATTTGTGCCAAGCCTTTATGAGGCGCTCGGGATTTTTATTCCGCTGATTGTCGTAAACTGCATCATACTTGCGCGCGCAGAAGCTTATGCGAGCAAAAGCGGAGTGCTGCATTCTGCTATTGACGGCTTGGGCATGGGCGCGGGCTTTACGCTTGCAATAACGAGCATGGGGATTGTGCGTGAGCTTATAGGCAATGGCACAGTTTTTGGCACAGCTGTTATGGGTGCGTCCTATGAGCCAATGGCGCTTATTCTGCTTGCGCCAGGCGGGTTTTTAACATACGGGCTAATGCTTGGGCTTATGAATGTGCTCACAGTTGGTGCGGAAAAACGCAAGCTTAAAAAGCAGCTCGTTGAACATGAAGGGGGTGCTGACGCATGATGCCGGCTTTAGAAGGGTTTAATAGCTTTGGCGATATTCTGCTGTTCATGGTCGCGTGCGTGCTCTCAAATAACTTTATTTTCTCGCGCTATCTTGGGATATGTCCGTTCCTTGGGGTTTCAAGCAAAGTTGAAACAGCAGTCGGCATGGGTATGGCCGTAACTTTTGTTATGGGGCTTGCGAGCCTCTTTACCTGGATGGTCTATTACTGGCTGCTTGTGCCGCTAAATCTTGCGTACCTCGACACAATCAGCTTTATACTTGTAATTGCCTCGCTTGTGCAATTTGTTGAAATGTTCCTTAAAAAAAGCGTTCCGAGCCTTTATAAAGCGCTTGGCATATATCTTCCGCTCATTACGACAAACTGCGCAGTGCTCGGGGTGACAGTGCTTAATGTCAGCGGGAGCTACGATGTTTTAAAGAGCGTTTTTAACGGCGTCTTTGGCGCGCTCGGCTTCCTGCTTGCAATAGTCTTAATGGCAGGGGTGCGTGAAAGACTCGAAACTTCGGATGTGCCCAAGCCGCTTCGCGGCTTTGCAATCAGTTTTATCATTGCAGGCTTAATGTCCGTGGCATTCTTAGGCTTTGTCGGCCTTGTTAAGTAGGGAGGCGTACAAATGGATGTAACTGCAATTCTTTATGCGCTTTTAGTGCTTGGTGCGCTTGGGCTTGTTTTTGGCATTGTGCTTGGAATAGCTGATAAAAAATTCTTTGTGCCTGCAGATGAGCGGGTAGAACGAATTAGGGCATGCCTGCCTGGAGCAAACTGCGGGGCATGCGGCTTTGCCGGCTGCGACGCATACGCGGATGCCGTAGCTTCGGGCAAGGTGCTCCCCAACTGCTGCCCTGTAGGCGGCTCTGCTGCTGCATGCGCAATAGGCGATGTTATAGGGTGCGCAGTAGAGGTAAGCGAACCTGTGCGCGCGCGCGTGCTTTGCCAGGGCACAACAACTGAAGCTGTGCAAAAATACGAATATGACGGCTACAAAAGCTGCAGAGCAGCAATAGGTATTGCCGGGGGGCCAAAGCAGTGCAAGTTTTCATGCGTAGGGCTTGGCGACTGCGCTGCTGCCTGCCCGTTTGATGCGATTACTATGCGCGATGGCATAGCAAATATAGACGAAGGTCTTTGCGTAGGCTGCGGCGTATGCGTTGATGTTTGCCCGAGGAATGTAATTAAGCTTTTGCCTATTATGAAAAATCAGGTAATAGTCCGCTGCAGGAACACGGATTCCGGGCGCGAAGCACGCGCTGTTTGCAAAAAGGTGTGCATTGCCTGCGGCCGCTGCGAGAAGGCGTGTAAATTTGACGCTATAAAAGTAATTGACGGCTGTGCTGTAATCGACCAGCAAAAGTGCACGCGCTGCAACGAATGCGTTGCTGTCTGCCCGACAAAGTGCATAACAGTCGGAAGTTAGTTTAACAAAAATAAAAAGGGTCTGAAGGCCCTTTTTTTGTTGTTCAGTTATGGTAGAGCTTGTTGTTGCTAAAAACAGGCTCGCTTGTAAGGTTAATGCCGAGCTTTCTAAGCGTGGATTCATCCACCTGCGAAAGAATAACGCTTGAGTGCGCCTCAGCGCAGTTAAGCTTGCTAAGCTGCTTAAGGGCAAGAGCTGCAGTCGGGTTTGTAGCAGCGCTTATTGAGAGCGCAAGCAGGATTTCATCTGTATGAAGTCTTGGGTTAGAGTTGCCAAGATGCTGAGTCTTTAAGTTTTGTATAGGCTCGATAATTATAGGCGAAAGCAGATGTATGTCCTCATGTATGCCGCCAAGCGTTTTAAGGGCGTTTAGAAGCGCTGCTGACGAGGCGCCAAGCAGAGCCGAAGTTTTCCCTGTGACTAAGCGGCCGTCCGTAAGTTCAATAGCCATTGCAGGCGCGCCTGTTTGTTCCGCTTTGTTAAGCGCAGCTGCAATTACAGGGCGCAGCTCGCTTGTTACGCCTGATTGGTTCATGAGCAGTTCAAGCTTTGTTACAAGCTCTTTGCCAGAGCTGCCGCGCTTATACTCGCAGCTTACAGTATAATACCGCCTTAGAATTTCACGCTTTGCAGCAGCAGAGACAACAGCATCATCAGTTATGCAAAAGCCGACCATGTTCACGCCCATATCTGTAGGAGAAAGATACGGGAATGTGCCGTCCATGCGTTCAAAAATTGCCTTAAGCACAGGGAAAACCTCTACATCGCGGTTATAGTTGACAGCCATTGTGCCATAGGCCTCAAGGTGGAAAGGGTCAATCATAGTTACATCGTTTAAGTCTGCAGTCGCAGCTTCAAAAGCAAGGTTTACAGGGTGCTTGAGCGGCAAATTCCAAATTGGGAAAGTCTCAAACTTTGCATAGCCCGCCTTTAGGCCTCGGCGGTTGTCGTGGTAGAGCTGCGAAAGGCAGGTCGCCATTTTCCCGCTTCCAGGGCCTGGCGCAGTTACAACTACAAGCGAACGCTCGGTTTCTATATATTCGTTTTTGCCATAGCCATCATCGCTTACAATAAGCTGCACATTTGAGGGATAGCCCGAAATCGGGTAGTGCTTGTATACGCGCACGCCGAGGTTTTCGAGCTTGCGCTTAAAGAGTTCAGCAGCAGGCTGCCCGCAGTACTGTGTAAGCACAACGCTGCCAACATAAAGGCCGATTCCGAGAAAGGCGTCAATAAGGCGCAGCACGTCCATATCATAAGTTATGCCAAGGTCGCCGCGGCGCTTGTTTTTTTCAATGTCAGCAGCGTTTATTGTTATAACGATTTCAACCTGTTCCTTTAAGCAGAGCAGCATATTGACCTTGCTGTCAGGCTTAAAGCCGGGCAGCACCCTCGACGCGTGATAATCGTCGAAGAGTTTGCCGCCAAATTCAAGGTAAAGCTTGCCGCCAAAGCGCGCTATACGCTCACGTATGCGCTCAGACTGCAAGTGAAGATATTTGTCGTTGTCATAACCTATTTGTAAAAGCTGAGCCTGATTCTGGCCTTCCAATGTTTTTACCCCCTGCGCCTGCTTAGTATATAATACTGCTTTAGGCTTATGAGTGCAAATGAAGTTTGGGCAAACAAAAACGTGCCTTAGCACGTTTTCTAAGAAGCTTAGCAATAATCTGACTATTTTTTAGCAATATCCCTTGCTACTACTATACCTGTAACGCTTGCCTGCATAAGCCCGCGCGTTATGCCTGCGCCGTCGCCTATTGCATAAAGACCTGGGATTTCGGTTTCAAAGCTGCTGCTCACCTGAAGCTTTGATGAGTAGAACTTGACTTCAACCCCGTATAAAAGCGTATTTTTGGAATACAGCCCAGGCGCTATGTTGTCAAACGCGCGCAGCGCCTCAATTATGCTTGTAAGGTGCCTGTGCGGAAGCACAAAGGATAAATCCCCAGGTACTGCTGTTTTTAGCGTTGGGACAGTTGTTGACTTGTTTAGGCGCGACATATCAGTCCGCCTGCCCTGAAGGAGGTCGCCAAGGCGCTGCACCATTATGCCCCCGCCTGTGAGCATGTTGCCAAGCTGCGCAATATAGTTGCCGTAGCGTATGGGCTCGCTGAAAGGCTGCGTAAAGCGGGTTGAAACAAGCATAGCAAAGTTCGTGTTCTGTGTGCGCAGCTCCTGCTCATGGTAGCTGTGGCCGTTTACTACTGCTATGCCGCCTTCATAATGTTCTTCGCTTACAAGGCCGCCCGGGTTCATGCAGAATGTGCGCACGCGGTTTTCGAATGTATCTGAATAATAAATGAGCTTAGCTTCATATACCTGCTTTGTAAGGTGATCCATTATAGAGTTTGGCACCTCAACGCGCACACCGATATCGACTTCGTTGTTTCGCGTTTGCAGCCCTATGTGCGAAGCTTTCTCTGCAAGCCAGGTCGCGCCGCCGCGCCCGGGCGCAAGCACGATATATGGGGCGTTGACTACTGAGGTGCTCCCGTCTGCTGCCTTCAGGCTTACGCCTGTAGCCTTGCCGCCCTCAATTAGAATTTCTTCAGCAGCAGTCCGCTCTAAAAAAGTGAAGCCCTGCTCTTTAATGAGCCCTGTATACATATTCTGCAGGGTTGTAAACGCGTACTCCGTACCCATGTGCCGAATTGGGCAGGGCACAAGGCGTATGTTATGCCTGCTCGCTTCGTATGAAATTTCGCTTACCTTGGGGTTGTCGCGCCCGTGGACAACCTGGGGCGCCCCATGCTTAACAAAAATGCTGTCTGCATAGTCAATGAGCGACTGCGCTTCGCGCTCTGACATATAGTCGGTTATATTCCCGCCGACTTCATGCGAAAGTGAGAGCTTGCCGTCTGAAAAGGCGCCTGCGCCTGCCCAGCCTGTAATTATTGCGCAAGGCTCGCAGCTTACGCACTTGCCTGTAACGCGCGCAGGGCAGGTGCGCGAATTTAGACTCCGCCCCTGGTCAACGAGCAAAACATTCATTTGAGGTTTAAGCTTCTTTAGCTCAAGCGCAGCAAAAATCCCTGCAGGACCTGCGCCTATTATAACAACATCATAATTTTCGGGCATTTAATACACCCTTTCCGGTTACTTTTTAGCTGCTTCGCATGCCAAAAAGAGCATAACGCATTGACCTGCCCCTGTCAAGACAGCATATATTGCTAAAGTTATGAGTCTTACACCTTCTAAAAGCGGCGCTTATATTGCTGCCTGCATATAGCAGCGCAAACATGCAATAGTATCTATTTGCCAAGAAGCTAATATACATGAGTAGCCGCTTTAGGCATGGGAGGCGTATTTTGCTAAACAGGAACTCGTTCTTTTATCAGGCTGCGCTTTTGGCTGCCTCAAACTTTGTGCTTCAGCTTTTAGGGTTTGTCTACCGCGTGCTTTTAGGCAGGCTTGCAGGGCCTGAGGGACTTGGCGTATATACGCTTGCAATTCAGGTGTATTCAATAGTTATGTCCGTTTGCTCTTTCGGGCTTTGCGTAGCAGTAACTCATGTTTGTGCGCGGCTTTACGAAACAGCGGATTATAGAGGCATACGAAAGCTCATTAGGTTTGCTTTATTCTGCTTTGTTTTGCTCCTTAGCCTGCTTGCAGTCCCAATCCTTTCTTTTAGGGGGTTTATAGCTAAGACGCTTTTAAGCGACAGCAGAACTGAGAGCGCGCTTTTTATTATACTTATCTGCATTTTGTTTACCGGCATAGAAAACATCTTAAAAGCAGCGTTTTTAGGCTGCAGGCTTGTGCGCTATACTGCTGTTTCTGAATTGGGCGAGCTTCTTATAAGAATAGGTTTTGCCTGGCTCCTTTTAACGCGCCTTATGAACGGCGACCACGGCAGAAGCGCGTTTTTAATAGTGCTTGCAATGACGCTTTCCGAGTTATACAGCGTTGCGTTTCTTTCTGCCTCGTTTCTTGCCCGTTTTAAAGTAAAACTTGCAAAGCCTAAAACACCCGCTTTTAACATAAAGCGCGCATTTTTGAAAATGGCGGTTCCGTCAGCTTTGACCTCTGTTTTGTCGAATGTGTTTTCTTCTATTGCAGTAGTAATATTTCCTGCGCGCCTTATGCTTGCAGGGTATGCGCATAATGAGGCTGTAAGCAGCCTTGGGCTGATTTCGGGGATGGTAGCGCCGCTTCTTATGCTTCCTTATGCATTAGTAGGCGCCTTATGCGCGCTTTTAATGCCGAGCATAGCCGCTGCATCAGCCTTAGGGCAAAAGCGTGTGCTTGCGCGTAAAATCGATAAGGGCATTGAAGCTGCGGGGCTTCTCGCGCTGCCGCCAACAGCTGCGCTTTTGCCGTTCATCCCCCTTATGTGCGCATTTCTTTTTAATAGAACCGTGCCTCCGCTTTTAGCGCTGTTATTGGCTCTGCATACTGTTACAGTTTATTATTTAATTTTAGCAAACAGCATTTTAAATGGCTTGGGGCTTCAAAAAAAAGTGCTCCTGCTTGCCTTTTTAGGCGAGAGCCTGCAGGTAGCGCTCGTGTTTTTGCTTACTGCAAAGCCTGCGCTCCATGTTTATGGCTATGTGCTTGGGATGATAATTGCAGATTTGCTTAGAACGCTCTTCAGTTTTGTTTTTATTCATGCTTCGTCAGGCACAAAACCGCGCGTTTTTCAAGCAGGACTTGTTCCGCTTGCATGCGCAGTTACGCTTTATGCCTTCAGCAGGCTCTGCTTTTTTAAGCTGCTTTCGCTTAGCATAAGTGCTGCTAACGCGCTGCTCCTTAGCCTTGGTTTTTCCGCGCTTTTATACTTTGCGCTGCTTCGTCTGCTTGGGGTGAGGGTGCTTGCTTATTTAAGGCGCTTCGTTTTTGTGCAAAAATAAAGCCTGACCCAAAACGGATTTTGGGTCAGGCTCTGCTTTTATTAAATTATACTGTCTTATTCGAATACCTGTCTCTTGGCTGGTAGTGCGTATGCAGCAGCTCATGCGATTTATGGCCGCAGGGCTCGCCCAAAAATTCATCATAAATGAATTTTATTGCAGGGTTATGGTGAGATTTGCGAATTGGCATATCCCTGTCTTCTTCATAAGTTGCGCGGGTGCGCTCTATGAGCGGGTTTATTGTGCGAAGCGTCTCAGCATCAACAATCGGCTGACCGCCGCCTGTTACACAGCCTCCCGGGCAGCCCATGATTTCTATGAAGTGGAAGTTCTTTTCGCCGGCCTTAATAGCATCAAGAAGCTTGCCTGCATTGCCGGTTCCGTGCGCTACTGCTACGTTTACATCCATTCCGCCAATATGTACTGTAGCTTCTTTTATCCCCTCAAGCCCGCGGATGTCGTTGTATTCGATATCTTTAAGTTCCTCGCCTGCAAGAATGTCAGCTACTGTACGAAGCGCTGCTTCCATAACTCCGCCTGTTACGCCAAAGATTGTTGCTGCACCTGAGGATTCGCCGAGAATGTCGTCGAATCCTTCATCAGGCAGGTTCACAAAATCTATGCGCGCCTGCTTTACCATAGCCGCAAACTCGCGCGTTGTAAGGGTTGCGTCAACATCGCGGTAACCGTCGCGCCCCATTTCAGGCCGAATTATTTCGAATTTCTTTGCAGTGCAGGGCATTACTGAAACTACGAAAACATCCTTAGGGTCAAGCCCGTTCTTTTGCGCGAAATAAGTTTTAGTAAGCACGCCCTGCATTTCATGCGGGCTCTTGCATGAGGAAAGGTTCGGCAAAAACTCAGGGTAGAAATGCTCGCAGTATTTTATCCACCCCGGGCTGCATGAAGTAATCATAGGCAGCACGCCGCCTTCTTTAATGCGGTTAATAAGCTCGGTGCCTTCTTCTAAAATTGTAAGGTCAGCTGCAAACTGCACGTCAAAAACTCGGTCAGCGCCAAGCCTACGCATTGCAGCAACCATTTTGCCTGTGCAGCGTGTGCCCATAGGCATGCCGAACGATTCGCCTATTGCAAAACGCACAGCTGGTGCAGGCTGGAAAACAACGAACTTCTTCGGGTCTGCAAGCGCAGCCCATACATCCTTTGTAGCATCCTTTTCTGTAAGCGCTCCTGTTGGGCAGGCAATTATGCACTGGCCGCAGTTGACGCAGGCAGCTTCATTAAGGCTGAAGCCAAAGACTGAGCCGATTTGGGTCTTAAAGCCGCGGTTCTGGAGACCTATGGCATAAACGCCCTGCACCTTTTCACAGGCTGCTACGCATCGCCTGCACAGGATGCACTTGTTGTTATCCCTTACTATAGAGGGCGAAGCTTCGTCAATAGTATGTATAGTGCGCGGGCCGTCAAATTCGATTTCTGTCATGCCGAGTTCATCTGCAAGCGACTGCAGCTCACAGGAACGGTTGCGCTTGCATGTAAGGCAGGAACGGTCGTGGTCTGAAAGAATAAGCCCGAGCACTGTGCGCCTTGCATCAAGCACTTCAGGCGAAGCTGTGTTTACACTTAGCCCTTCTGAAACGGGCAGAACGCAGGATGCCTGAAGCTTGCCGGATTTTGTGTCTTCAACAACGCACATTCTGCATGCGCCTATGTTGTTGATGTCTTTGAAGTTGCAAAGCGTAGGTATGCGGATGCCTTCTTTTTGGGCGACTTCGAGCACAGTCATGCCTTCTTCTGCCTGAACCTGCCGCCCGTTGATTACCATGTTTATCATAGCGAGTTTGTTCCTTTCTGCTTTAACATTCGCGACCCATGTTATTGTTCACATTAAGGGTTAGATAATCCCCTATATAGAATACTTTCTATATAAACGCTTGTCAACATATTATCAATGTTTATTTAAAATTCATTTGTATATACTTTAGGACGGCGTTATACTTACCTGCAGGGTCATTTCACAAAACAGCGCAGGGGCGCAAGACGCCATATATTTAAAAAACCCGGAACCGAAAGCTCGCTAAGGTCGTCATATTTCATGGGCTCGTTCGCTTAAGGTGAACTATGCAGGAGAGGCATAAATGCATGAATAATTCACCGCTCATTATTCTTCGCAATGTAACAAAGACCTACCGTGTAGGCACAGTTGATATTCATGCCTTGCGCGGGGTTGACCTTACGCTTAATAAGGGCGAAATCTGCTGTGTCGTAGGGCGCTCCGGCTCAGGCAAATCAACGCTTCTTAATGTGCTTGCAGGGCTTGAAAAACCCACTTCAGGCGAAATCATAATTTCGCGCATGCGCATAGAGCGCATGACGCAAAGCGAGCTTATACGCTTCCGCCAGGATAAAGTAGGCTTCATCTTTCAATCTTTCAACCTTATGCCTTACTATACAGCGCTTGAAAACGTTGCGTTCCCGCTTGTTTTTCGCGGCATAAGCAAGCAGAAGCGGCTTGAGGCTGCGCGCAAAATACTTAAGGCTGTTGGTTTGGAGACGCATTTGCAGCATAAGCCGATGCAGCTCTCAGGCGGGCAGCAGCAGCGCGTAGGCATTGCGCGCGCGCTTGTGAGCGACCCTGAAATCGTATTTGCGGATGAACCAACGGGCAACCTCGACAGTAAAACGTCGGATGAGGTTATACGCATAATTTGCGACATCGCGCGCGAGCGGGGCAAAACGCTCATTATGGTAACTCATGACCCTAATATGGCAGCATATACGGATAAGGCAATACATTTGCTTGACGGGCAGATTACAGATATAGAACAAAGGGCATAATTTGCTCGAAGTTTGGAGGAATATTTATGCGTAAAATAAGAATATTTTCTATTGTGTTATGCGCCTTGTTCGCGCTTATGCTTATGCCGCGGGTTGCGTTTGCAGCAGGCGATGTTGAAATGAGTTTTACAAGTACATCGTTTGCAATAGCAGATAATCAGGCTACCATAAAATTCACAATTACAAATAATAGCGGTAGTGAACTTACGGTTGAAAATGGAAGTTTTGAAATAGTATCAATGGGAAGACAGCTTCCTCTTGGGTCGAGCAGCCAAATTATTGTTGATGCACCGGATACAACCTCAAAAATCGAAGATAAGAAAAGCGCTAGTTTTACGCTTGTCTTGACTGATATAAGAGCAAGCGAAGGCAGCTATACAATGTTGATTAAAGCAAAAGACAATGTTGGAGTTATTGCATTTAACACATGCTATCTAACTAAAGACGACTCCGGGGCTGTTGACCCGCCAAAACCCGAAACCCCTGAAGATGCTTTGGCAGCGCTTATGCTTGCATCAGTTGGGCAGGATGGCTCGGTTGTGCCAGCGCCAAAGGGCAACGCGGGTGAGCGCATAAGGCTCAGGCTGCCTTTTTTCAACCGCTCAGCTGCACCTCTAAGCAATATTTTAGTTACGCCTCAGTTAAGCGCAAGCCTTGATGCGTTCCCGTTTGAAATTGAGGCTGTCGACTATACGGCAAGGCTTGGCGATATGCGCGGGGGCGAAATTCGCGAGCTTGCCTATGACCTTAAACTCTCAAAAAATGTTACATCAGGCGTAAAGGAAGTCAAGTTCAACGCAATTTACTACAACAACACAAAGGGCGGCTACGAAACTGCGACAGTTTCTGCTTTTGTTACTGTTGTGAAAGGTGCTTCGGGCATTCAAACAGATGAAGACGGAAAGCTTGTTGTTACCATACCCAAGCTTACGATAGAAGCGTACAGCATTAAACCCGAAAACGAACAGGATGCTGTTACAGGCAGGCTTTTTGCAGGCGAAGCATTCCTGCTTGAACTTACATTGCGCAACAACTCTCTTGATGAGGCTGTTGAAAACATTCAGCTTACGCTTGAAAACGAGGCAGGCGTTATACTCCCTGCTGAGGGCGGGAGCAATACTGTGTTTATACGCCGCATAGGAGCAGGGGAAAGCGCGCAAAAGTCCATGAAGTTCCAATCAGCGCCTGATGCTGAAAGCAAGGCGCATACGCTAAGCGCAAAGCTTGGCTATGAAAGCGGAAAGTCACATAAGAGTTTTGCAACAACAGAAACAATTACGCTTCCAATCTCACAGCGCATACGCGTGCGCATAGACGACCCTGTTACATACGGAGACGCGTATGAAAACCAGCCTTCGCCAGTATACTTTAACTTATACAACATGGGCAAATCCTCCCTGTATAACTGCATGGTAAATATAGAAGGCGAGGGGCTGCGCATGGAAGAGGGCTTTTTTGGCGGCAATGTCGGCCCCGGCTCTACAATGCGCGCTGATTTTAACATAATCCCGTCTGTGCCCGGCGAAATCGCTGCAAATGTAATTGTAACTTACGAAGATGTTTACGGGGTGGAAACGCGTGTTGAAAAGCCGTTTACCCTATTTGTGCAGGAAGAGTTCAAGCCGGGCCTTGATGAGGATATCTTCAACCCGATGCCTGAGAAGCCGCTCCCATCAAGAGGCTTAAGCCCACTTCTAATTATAGGCGGAGGCGTTTTAGCTGCAGGTGGCACTGCAGCAGGGCTAATTCTAAAAAGACGCAGGCGCCGCAGGAGGGAGCTTGAAGACGCATGAACATCCTTGACATGCTCTTAATCGCCTTCATGAACCTATGGAGGCGCAAACTCAGGGCGTTTTTAACTGTGCTCGGCATGGTTATAGGCACTGCGAGCATTGTTGTTATGGTGTCTTTAGGTATTGGCATAAACGAGTCCTTCCGCGAAAACTACGAGCGCGCCGGGAGCTTGACAACGATAAACGTAAACAGCTACCGCATGATTGAAACTAAGGAAAAAGACTCGGGCAAGGTAATCGGCGGCAGAGCTGAAGAAGTTGTGCTAAACGATAAAAGCGTGCAGGCCTTTAAGCGCCTTAGCGGGGTTGTTGCAGTAATGCCCATGTATGAAACATGGGGCAGCGTAAAGAGCGGGCAATATATAACTGACCTTTCAATACTCGGGGTTGACCTCGAGGCTGCTGAGGCGTTTGGCTTTAACTTAGCAGAAGGGCGCATGGCCCGGCCAAATACAGGCACAAATTATGAGGTTGTTTTTGGCAGCTGGACTCTTAAGGGTTTCTACAACCCCAAAACTGGCAAGCAGGCGCTTGACGCTGAGGGCAATTCGCGAATAACCCTTGAACATTCGCGCTTTCAGCTTACATTTGACTGGAGCAATATTTATGGCGACCAGGGCGGCATGATTCTTCCTGAAGGCGAAACCATTGCAAAGGGCAAATACTACAAGCTAAATGCAGTAGGTGTGCTTTCAGAAGAAGGGAACAATAACTCATACTATTCTTTAATGGATGTAAATGCGATTAAACGGCTCGCTAAGGAAAACAAGCAATTTATAGGCATAGATACATCAAAATACAGCCAGATTTGGGTTAAGTGCGCAGATATAGACGATGTGCTTGCAGTACAGGAGCAAATTATTGAAATGGGGTATGGCGCATACAGCCTGCAGGATGCGCTTAAGGCAGCGCAGGAAAGCTCAAAGCAGCTCCAAATGCTCCTTGGCGCAATAGGCGGAGTTGCGCTGCTTGTTGCAGCAATCGGCATTATGAACACTATGATGATGAGCATTTACGAGCGCACGCGTGAAATCGGCATTATTAAGGTGCTCGGCTGCAGAATGAGCAATATTGCAGGTCTGTTTTTAACAGAGGCAGCATATATAGGCTTTTTCGGCGGCGCGCTCGGGCTTGCTTTAAGCTATACGCTCTCGTTTATACTTAACAGGTTTCTGCTTGGCAATGTCGGGCTCTCAAGCGTTATCCCGCTTTATTTATCTTTGGGTGCGCTCACGTTTTCTGTTTTTGTCGCGCTTATAAGCGGCATGTACCCTGCAATGCGTGCAATGCGCCTTTCAGCGCTTGCAGCAATCCGAGCCGAATAAATCTTAAAATAACTTAAGGCAGCGCCCGCTTTTTGTATGCGGCAGCAATGCCCTTTTATTGTGTTGCCTTAAGGCTTGTGATATATTGGTATACAAAGGGGGCGTGTATATGTGGAAGGAATTTAAAGAATTTGCTTTCAAAGGTAATGTTATAGATTTGGCAGTCGGCGTTATGATTGGCGCAGCTTTTGGTAAAATCGTTACAAGTGTTGTAAACGATATTTTTATGCCGCTTTTAAGCCCGCTAACAGGCAGCCTCGACTTTTCTTCTCTTTTTGTAGCAATGGATGGCAACAGCTATGCGACGCTTGCAAAAGCTCAGGAAGCAGGCGCAGCAACGCTTAACTACGGCGCGTTTATTACAACAGTTATTGATTTTTTAATTATCGCTCTATGCATATTTTTATTTGTGCGCCTTATTTCAAAGCTGCAGCGCAAAGAATCCGAGGTGCCTGCAGCGCCTGCAGAAGCACGCAAATGTCCGTTTTGCCAAAGCGAAATTTCGGTTCTTGCAACGCGCTGCCCGCATTGCACTTCTATACTTAACGAGGTTAAATAATGCTTTTTGATTATTTCAATAACGGGTATCTCTACAAAGAAGACTGGAACTGTTCAGAACATATGGTAGCAGGCGCTAATTACGCCTATAAGCTCGGGCTTGATGAAAAGGCAATAAAGCTTGCAGCAGGCTTTGGGGGCGGCATGGCAATAGGGAGCATTTGCGGCGCGCTTACAGGCGCAATAATGGTGCTTGGAGTGCTCTTTGTTAAAGAGCGCGCGCATGAAAGCGACAAAATTAAAGTGCTTGCAAAAGAACTTTTTGAGCGCTACAAGCAAAGCATGGGCGACATTGACTGCCTGCCCTTAAAAGATAAATACAGAACCGAACAAATCAGATGCAGACTGGTTATTCTTGAAGCTGCGCGCATACTCGATGATATAATAGCTCGCGAGCTGCCTGGCTTCGTTGCAAAACTTGGGTGAATCTGTTATTCTAATTAAACCCGCAGGCAATGCCTCGGAAGTTTAAAAAGGGTCGGTTAACTATGAAAAACGCATTTGATATTTTAGACGAGCGCGGCTTTATAAAACAAGCCTCGCACCCTGAAGAACTGCGCGCACTTATGGGAAGAGAAAGCATAACCTTTTACATAGGTTATGACCCAACTGCGGATAGTCTCCATGTAGGGCATTATGTGCAGCTTATGGCAATGGCACACATGCAGCGTGCAGGCCATAAGCCGATTGCTCTGCTTGGCGGGGGCACGACAATGATTGGCGACCCCTCAGGCAAAACCGATATGCGCCGCATGATGACTCAAGAAGAAATAGCAAATAACGCTGCCCGCTATCAGGTTCAAATGTCAAGGCTTTTGGAGTTTGGCGAGGGCAAAGCGCAAATTGCAAACAATGCGGACTGGCTGCTTCCGCTAAACTTCCTCGAGTTTATGCGCGAAATCGGAGTGCTGTTTTCCGTAAACCGCATGCTTGCAGCTGATTGTTATAAAAACCGGCTTGAAGAAGGGCTGACGTTCTTTGAAATGGGCTATATGCTCATGCAAAGTTACGACTTTTTGCATCTTAACCGCGAGTTTAACTGTGTGCTTCAAATGGGCGGGGATGACCAGTGGAGCAATATACTTGCAGGAGCTGATTTAATAAGGCGCAAGGAGCAGCGGCCTGCATACGCGCTTACATGCGCGCTTTTAACAACAAGCGACGGAAGAAAAATGGGCAAGACCGAAAAGGGCGCTCTTTGGCTTGATAAAGAAAAATGCTCGGTTTTTGATTTTTATCAATATTGGCGCAATGTAGATGATGAAGACGTTGAGCGCTGCCTGTCGCTTTTGACTTTTATCCCAATGGCTGAAATACATAAAATGTGCGCGCAAAAGGACGAAAGAATAAACAACGCAAAGCGCAGGCTTGCGTTTGAGCTTACAAGCCAGGTGCATGGCGAAGTTGAGGCGCAGCGCGCAATGGACGCAGCTGAAGCGCTCTTTACAGGTGCAGGCGATTTAGAACACATGCCTACGCTGGAATTAACAGAGGCAGATATAGAAAGCTCAGGGCTTCGCATCCCGGATTTGCTCGTTTTAGGCAAGCTCGCAAAATCCAAAAGCGATGCAAGAAGGCTTATAGAAAGCGGAGCTGTGTTTATTGACTCAATTGCAGTAGAAGATTTTTCAAAAACGCTTAATAAGGCGCAGCTTGAAGGTGACGGCGTTATTTTGCAAAAAGGCAAAAAGGGTTTTTTGCGGGTGCGGCTTAGCTGATGGAGGCATACCGCACAATATACAGCGAAGCAAGCGTTGAGCTTATAATACGAAAATCGCGCTTTATTGGTCAATGCATACCTGTTAGCAACGAGAGCAGCGCAAAAGAGGCTCTTGAAAGCATAAAAAAGAAGTATTGGAACGCAAGCCACAACCCCTTTGCGTACAGCCTCAGGCAGCCTATAAAAACAGCGCGCTATAGCGATGACGGCGAGCCTGCAGGAACCGCAGGGCTGCCTATTCTCAAGGTTATAAACAACAGGGGGCTTTTTGACCTTATTGTAGTGGTTACAAGGTATTTTGGCGGTGTGCTGCTTGGAGCAGGCGGCTTAGTCAGGGCGTATGCTTTAGCTGCAGGCGCTGCGCTTGATGAAGCGGGGCTTGTTGAAATGAAGCCGTGCGAAAGGTTAAAGGCTAAAATGAGCTATTCTGAGTATGCTGCGCTTGAAGCGCTTATAAAAACAGAAGCTGCCCTTATAAATGCGGAATTTGGCGAGGGCGTAAGCGTTGAAGTGAGCATACCAAAAGAAAAGTCCGCTGCCTTTATTGAGCTTCTGCTTGAGCGGACTGACGGAAGGGTAAAGGCTTTACCGATTAGCGACTGTTTAGGCGCATTTAGACTTAACTAAGCTGAGCGATTTGCACAAGGCTGTGCAGTAAATAATCACAACGAGGAGGTATGCGATATGGAAATCACAATAACCAGGACAACGGCTCCCAAGGCAAAGCCGGACGAGAGCAAAATGGGCTTTGGCAGACTCTTTTCAGACCACATGTTCATAATGGAATATGAAGACGGCAAGGGTTGGTTTAATCCACGTATTCAGCCGTATCAGCCGCTTTTAATTGACCCTGCCTCGCC
>JAKJBL010000001.1:70227-79236 GCA_022707005.1 Bacillota bacterium
AATCTTCGAGGGAATGAAGGCATACAGGGCTGCAAATGACGACATCCTTCTCTTTCGCGCGCGTGAAAACGCAAAAAGGCTCAACAGGAGCGCTGTGCGCATGTGCATGCCTGAAGTTGATGTAGAATTCAACTATGAGGCAATCCGCACGCTTGTAGACATTGAACGCGACTGGGTGCCTAAAAGCCCAGGCACATCGCTTTATCTTCGCCCGACAATGATAGCTGACGGAGCCATGTTGGGCGTACATCCTTCGCACAGGTATTACTATTATATAATCTGCTCTCCCTCAGGCGCGTATTACGCAAAAGGGCTTGCGCCAATAAGCATTTTCGTTGAGGATGCCTATGTGCGTGCAGTTAAAGGCGGAACAGGCGAGGCAAAAACAGGCGGTAACTATGCTGCGAGCCTTAAGGCTGCAAGCGTTGCCTCAGCCAAGGGGTATGACCAGGTGCTCTGGCTTGACGCTGAACATCGCAAATATGTCGAAGAAGTCGGCGCAATGAACATGATGTTCCTCTTAGGCGATACGCTGTGCACAGCTTCCTTAGAGGGGAGCATTCTCCCTGGCATAACGCGCATGTCAATCTTAGAGCTTGCGCGTGAAATGGGCATAAAGGTCGAGGAGCGCAAGATTTCCGTTGATGAGCTTATAGAGGCAAACAAGAGCGGCAAGCTGCGTGAGGCATTTGGCACAGGCACAGCTGCTGTAATCTCCCCTGTAGGCGAGTTGACGTATAAAGATAAAACAATCGTAATAAACGATAAAAAGATTGGCGCGCTTACACAAAAGTTCTACGACACTCTCACAGGCATTCAAGTCGGGCAGATTGCAGATACGCATAACTGGGTGACACGTGTATAAGAGCGCCGGTTTAAGTAAAATATGTATTTAGGCATCGTATGCACACTTTAAAGGAGAAGCAGTAACACATGAAAAAAGTGGTTTCCGCAATTTGCATACTTGTTGTTATGCTTGCTGCATCCGTACCTGCGCTTGCTGCAAACATACAGGTTGTGACAGAGCCGCAGCAAATAGTTTCTGCAGGGCTGGTGCGGATTAGCTTTTCTGTAACCAATGACTCAGCGTATGAAATGCGAAATATAAGCATAAGCGGTCACGGTGCGGGAGAATCAGCTGATTTGTATCAGCAGATTGTTCCGCCCGGGGGCGCTTTAAGCTTTTCGCTGCGCAATATCGAAATTACAGCGGATATGCTCGGACAGCAGCTCATTTATACGCTCAACTGGTCTGAAAACGATGTCCCAAAATCCCAAAGCGTAGCTGTTGACATTGGCGCTGAACCTGTTTTACCTGCCGTTGATATGAAAGCAACCCGCACTGCGGATAAAAAGTTTGGCAAAGCGGGCGAAAAAGTTATTCTAACCTATACGCTTACAAACCCGGGCCAGCAGGCAATGAGCGAAATTACCATTACTGACAGCGAAATATCAGGGAGCACGCCTGTTGCCAAAAACTTAAGCCTCGAAGGCGGCGCAACGAGCAAAACAACATTTGAGTACACTCTTGGCAGCCAGGATGCAGTAAGCAGGCCAATAATTACTTATAAGCTTGCAGGGGCAAATAAGCGGCTCCAGCTTGACCCTCTTTCAATAGCTGTAGTCAGCGTAAAGCTCGAAATATCAATAAGTCAGGGGTCTCCTTCGCCTGAGGGCGTTTTGTTTACAATTGTGCTTAAAAACATCGGGAATCAGGCTGTAGAAAAGCTGCGTTTAACAGATGAGCTTGGCAACAATGTAAACGAAGATTTATTCAGGCTTGACGCAGGGAAGGACCGAACTCTGAGCTATCCTGTTTCTACCTCATCCTTGAGAAATGTGTTTTTTAAGGTAACAGGCATGGATACGCTTGGCAATGCCTATGAGGACAAAACGCGAAGCTATGAAGTCTGGCCATACGTTGACCCGAGCCATGTTTCGCTTTCGCTTATTGCAACAGTGCTTACACCGCTTTCAGACAGCGGCAGGATGCTCGTGCGCTTTACTGTTCAAAACAATTCAAATGTTGAGCTGACAAATGCAACAATCTCTGAGGCTGAGCTTGGCACTTTAGAAACGCTTGACCTTCTGCCCTTAGGGCAGACCATGCGCGAAAGGGAGCTTTTAGTAGGTGCTCCGCGTGAGCTTGAATTTACTTTAACAGCTTCAGACCCTTCAGGCGCTCAGCATAGCTATCAGGCAAAAGTAACTGCAGCGCATGTTGAGGAGCCTGTGCAGCCTACGCCTGCACCAGAAGCAGAAGCGCCCGAACCCGAGCAGCAAAGGCTCAGCGGCACGCTTATTACAGTGCTTATTGTGTTAGCCTCTCTTATGGCTGTTGCAGGGGTTGCTCTTTTAGCGCTCTCTATATATGAGCGCAGGCGAAACGCTGCAATAGAACGTGAGGATAAGGCAGCGGAACTGTCGCGCCTAAAGGCAGCGCAGCGTACAGAAGCGCCTGCTTTTAGAAAAAGCGCAGTTGATTTGGGCACACAGGAAGTTATGCAGCCTAAGAGAGCGTATGTGCCGCCCCCTCAAGAAGCTCCATCACAGCTTAGGGGTCCGCGGCCTCAAAGCGCGCCATATAGGCAGGATGAAAACAGGGGCTATATAGAGCGTGAGGTTAAACCCAAGCCTATGGAGGCTAAGCAGCAGCCTGCAACTGAAAAGCTGCCGCATGCTCCAAGCGGAATAAGAAACAGAGTGCGCCGCGTTCAGCCAACAGACAAACAGCAATAAAGTGCTTTGCAGCGGGGGAGGGCAGGCGCCTTCCCCCGTTTTAGTTTAGCTCTTGCATAAATTAGAACGATAGACAAAAGGAGCGCGTTTTTGGAAAGCTTTACAGGATTTACAGAAGAAACTTACAGGTTCTTTTGGGAGCTCGCGTTTAGGAACGAAACCGAGTTCTTTAATGAAAACCGCACCCGCTATGAGCGTGAGGTTAAGGCGCCTTTAAATAAGCTTGCCTTAGCTCTATCACAAACTGCACTTTTAGTTGACAGCAGCTTTAATGTGCGCCCTGCTGCTGTTGTTTCGCGCATAAGGCGGGATACGCGCTTTAGCAAGGATAAGACGCTTTATAGAGACCATGCTTTTTTAGTATACAAACACTATGGGCAGCGCACAAGCGAGAGCTATGTGCTTTACGCTGAGTTTGAGCGCAATGCCTATGGCTATGGCATGGGTATGTACGGGCCGCAAACAGCGCTTATGAATGCTATGCATAAGCGCATGCTTAATGAGCCTGAACTTTTTTTGTCGCTTGTAAATGAGCCTGCGTTTAAGAGCCGCTTTTCACATCACGGGGTCATGTATAAAAGGCCAAGGTTTACATCCGCGCTAAAAGAGCTGCAGCCCTGGCTCAACATGCGTAGCCTTTCGTTTGGCTATTCTTCAGATAAGCTCCAAAACACTTTTAAGCCGGGGCTTGTTGACGAAATTAAAGAGGGTTTCATGCTCTTAAAGCCTGTATACAGGTTTATCATGGGGCTTGAGCAATAGCTCTAATCAATTCGTAATATTATAACTGTGTCGTTTTCAAAGATTATATCAAAGCCTGAGAAAAACGCCTTATCATAAGCGTATGTATAGCGCTCCGCATTTCCAAGCCAAATATAGTCTATGCCGTATTTGCTTTTTAGCTCATTAAAGCATTGCGAAGGCGTTTCAAAAAGCGCCCTTGCTTCTGCCTCGCGTTCTTCAAAATCAATACCATGAAAATATAGGTACGAGCCAGTGCCGCAAAGTATATTGCGGCCTGTAAGCGAAGAAACTGCGTTATTATGGTGAGCAGCAGTAAGAAAGAGCGCGTCAGGGGCAGAGTTGTGTTTTACATACTCCGAAGCCTCGACTTCATCCTTGCTAAAAAGCTCGTACCTGCTTACGGCTTCACGGCCAAGGGTTAAAAGCCCTGAGGCAAAAACGCAAAACAGCACGACTAAAGCAAGGTACTTTCTTGCAGGGAACGCCTTAAGCAGTTCATAGAGCTTAAAAAGGAACAGGGCTATAATTCCGCATGTATAGGCAAACCAAATAAAGAGCAGCTTGTTGTTATCATAAGGGTTCGGCTGAAACTGCACAAACTCAGCAACCAGCCAAATGAGCGCTGCACCTGAATAAAAGGCGCGCTCCTTTTTATTGAGCATAAAAAACGCGGCAGGCAGCAAAATGAAAATGAACCCGAGGTTTTTTATGTAGAACCACAGGTAGGTATCAAGCTCATTTGACCAGTTGAAGTGGAGTTTTAAGAACCCCCCTGCCTGCGGGAAGGTAAAAAGCAGAAGCTGGGGTGCAGCAAGCATAAAGGCAAGCACTCCGTATAAAAGCCAGCCTGAAAGCATTGCCCTTTGCGTTTTGTTAAAAAACGCCCTAATAAAATAAACCGCGCTTAAAAGCCCAAGCGCAAGAAAGGAATGCGTATGCACCATTGGCAGGCAGCCTGCAAATATTGCAAGCGGCAGAAAGAACTTTCGCTCGTTTTCAAATGCTGCTGCCCTTAGCATGTACAGGCAAGGGAAAAGAAGCGCCCACCCAAAGAGCGTTGCCCTCTGAGGGATGAGCATATCCGCAATTGGGTTGACAAAGCGAAGCCCGAGGGAGGGGTTGTTAGTAGGGGTGTTGTAAAAATCCAAAAACAAATGGAGAAACCGATTTGGGTCTTCCTTAAGAAAATCGAAATAATACCAGAACCCGAAACCCCCGCCAATGAAGAAAAGTAAAGTAGCAAACAGCGCAATGTTTTTAGAAGCGAGCCAATGCTCAAAAAAGCAGTAGACGCCAAGGAGTACGAGCAAAAGCGCAAAGGCAGCAGGCAGCATCATTGCAAAGCGCAGGTTCGCGCCAAGCAGAAGGAAGGTAGAGCTTACGCTGTCGCACAGGAAGGGATAGCCTACAACTGTGCCAGGGAAAATTGAATATTCAGGCGGAAACGTGCCCTGCGCTGCAATGCTTGTGGCAAGCCCTAAGTGAAGCGGCAAATCCCCGAAAGTGGATTGTCCTGCATAAAGCGCCCCACTGCCCTCTAAAAGCGTATGTGTGCTCAAAAGGTAAAGCATAAGCGCATAAAGCGGCATAAGTATAAGCAAGGGCTTAAACTGTGATATTGAGGCAGCCTCAGGTGCAACCTTGTTAAGCTTTAAGGCGCAGGCAACCCCTAACAGCACTAATACTGCAAGCGCGCTTAGCTGCGACAGGAGCGCAAAGCCTAAAAAAAAGCTAAAGAGCGCAGGCAGCCAAAGCAAAAGAGCAAGCGCTGCGCAGCCTCCAAGCCAGAGCCGTATAAGCGGCTTTTCTTTTGCAAAAAAGCTATGTGAGAAAAGCTGCCCGAGCGCAAGGTATGCACAAATATATAAAACAGAGAACATAGCCCGAGTTAGTCGGGAATCCCGTCGCCGTCAAGGTCTGCAAATACACGCTCAGCTGCAGCAGGGTTTTGCACCATGCCTGCAATTCCGTAAAGCTCACGGCCTGTAAGCCCCTTTGCAGCGCGTTCGCGCTCAACAATTCTGCTTATGAACTTGCGCACAGCATCGGGCTTTTTAATGTTTTTAATTTCGAGCGCGCGGTGGGTCTGGTCTGCACTGTAAAGTGTAACAGTCCCAACGCCAAAGAGCTTTTGAGCGAAGGTGCGCACAAGCCTGACATCAAGTATGCGGTACAGGAGCATTTCGTTTGTTTCAGTGCGCAAAAAGCCTTTTTTCATTGTGAGGCGGTCATTATCTATTTCGTAAACCGTAAAGCTTAGCGGCATGCCCATAATCCGCTTTCTATCGCGCCAGAGAATTTCCTCAGCCCCTGTTTCTTCAATATATGGTTTTGCCATATAAACGCCCTCCTTTTGGGGTTTTCTTGCATTATTATATCCTAATGGCGTATCAACTGCAAAGAGGCTGGGCATACATAAATCAGGAGGAAGGTTATGATTTGGTTAAAATACAATGCAAGGGCGTTAATATATGTTGTGCTCGCCGCTTTTTTGGGTGCATGGGGCGGGTATGAGCTAAGAGGCAGCCAAATAGATACTAAGGAGCCAATGGTCGAGGTACCTGAAGCGCAGCCTGTAGGGCATATAGGCAAGCCGAGCATCCTGCCTGAAACTGAAGTTAAGTTAAACTATGAGTTTTTGCTTTGCGGGCATGTGATTGAAAAAACAGAAAAAGACGGAGAGCTTACAGGCTTAAGGCTTGAAGATATAGCAAATAAGTATCCTGATTGCCGTGTGCTTGAGTTTGATGAGGCGCATGTCGTAATTTCGCGCGAGCTTGAGCGCTACTGCCCGAAGCATTATATTTTATTCTTAGATGACAATAACAAGCTGTGCATTCTGCACACAGATGAGGCTGATTTTGAAAAGGAAGTTGTAACTGTTCTTAATTATGATGTATCAGCTTTGCCAGAGGAAGTGCTTGATTTGCTTAAAGAAGGAATACCATTTGAAAGCCTAGAGGAAATAAACCTCTACCTTGAAGACGCGGAAAGTTAGACTCTCTCTTTAGGGCGCCGTTGCATCAGGCATACGGCGCCCTTTTTTCATTGCGGCAGCGTTTAATAGGCTGTATACTTTATTAAGCGACTTAATTACGGGAGGCGTGTAAGATGACTATACTTGAACAGGCGGCTCAAGCTAAGGCAGCCTCATATTCAATGATGAACCTAAGCTCAAGCTTAAAGGATGATGCGCTTAAAAAGATGGCGGATGCCTTGGAGCATAATGCAGACTATATACTTGAACAAAACGAAAAGGATTTGGCTAAAGGAAGAGAATCAGGTCTAAGCGACGCGCTCCTTGACAGGCTCAGGCTTACAAAACTAAGAATAAGCGCAATGGCAGAGGGGCTTCGTAAAATTGCCGCTCTGCCCGACCCTCTCGGCGCTGAGGATTATGTCATTAAACGGCCAAACGGCTTAGCCATAGGCAAGCGGCGCGTACCTCTTGGTGTAATAGGCATAATTTACGAGGCGCGCCCAAATGTAACTTCGGATGCAATAGGGCTTTGCATAAAATCCTCAAACGCTATGCTTCTTAGGGGCGGCTCTGAGGCTATAAACTCCAACATAGCTGTAGCAGATACTGTTTCAAAAGCAGCCTATGAGGCAGGCCTGCCAGAAGGCTCTATTCAGTTTATACGCGATACTTCGCGTGAAGGCGCAATAGAACTCATGCGCTTAAGCGGCTATATTGATGTGCTTATTCCGCGCGGCGGGCAGGCGCTTATAAAATCCGTTGTAAAGAACGCGACTGTGCCTGTTATTGAAACAGGTATTGGCAACTGCCATACATATCTTGATGATTCAGCCGCGCCTGATATGGCCCGGGAAATAGCGCTTAACGCGAAAGTTACGCGGCCTTCTGTGTGCAACGCAATGGAAACTTTGCTTGTGCATGAGGAATTCGCGAAAGCGCATTTAAAAGAAATTGCCGATGCGCTCAAGGAGCATGGCGTTGCGCTTCGCGGCTGCAAGCGCAGCCTTGAGCTTGCGCATGGCATTGAAGAGGCTTCTGAGGAAGACTGGACATGTGAATATTACGATTTAATTCTTGCTGTAAAGGTTGTCAATAATCTTGATGAGGCAATAGACCACATTAACAAATATGGTACTAAGCATAGTGAATGCATAGTTACTAAAGATTACGAAGCTGCAGAACGCTTTTTAAACGAGGTTGACGCTGCAGTCGTTTATGTAAACGCCTCAACGCGCTTTACAGATGGGGAGGAGTTCGGCTTTGGCGCGGAAATCGGCATAAGCACGCAGAAGCTTCATGCGCGCGGCCCAATGGGGCTGTTTGAGCTTACATCCGTTAAATATGTGGTTCGGGGCAATGGCCAAATCCGCTAAACATTATAGAGCACAGCACAAAGCACAAAGAGTCTGTTTAGGCCTGTTTTTAAGCCTGCTTTTGGCTCTAAGCCTAATCCTTATAAGCGGATGCAACAAAGGCGCTCTTATGCAAAGCCAGCAAAATCCGCCAGAGCAGCTTATAGAGCCTGAACCGAAGCAAAAAGCTAAGGCGCAGGATAACCCAATAGACATATTCTTTAAGGAGTTTTACGCAGCTTATCTTGAACATGTTAAAAAGGCGCAGGGCGCTGCTTTAGAAGAAGTGCAGGGGCTTGAAAACACCCTTGCGCTAAACCTCCATATTCAAAGGCTGCAGCAGATTTTCTTAGCTGTTACCAAGCTTGAGCAAAGCGGAGAAAGCGATAGTTTTGAAGGCATGCTCATAGGCCCTTTTGACGGGTATGGCAGCATACGCAAGTTCGGGGCGCAGGCTTTGTTTTCATGCTCACTTCTTAGCGGCGGGGAGATTTTTGGCTCTTTGTTTCGCGGGCGGCTTGTCGGCGAATGGCTTGAAGAAGGGCGCGAGAGCAGAAAAGGCGAAATACTTAAAACTTCAGAGGGTTTCTATGCGCTTTGTGTATGGGACGGGCAGCAGGACTTGCTTTTTGTTGATAATGAGGCGCTTTGGTTTACAGAAAATTATAGCCAAGCACAGCTGCCATTAGAGCAAACGCCCGAAGATTGGGCATCCTGGCGATATTTTAACGGCACATTTATTGAGGCGGAAGCATTTTCTAAGCGCATAACAGAAGGAGAATAAAATGAAGCAGAAGATTTTAGTTTACTCGTGGACTGGCAACACGGCAGCATGTGCAGTTGCCTTAGGCGAACAGCTTAATGCTGAAGTTGAACTTATACTTGAGCAAAAAGAGCGTGAAGGCAGCAGCGGGTTTGCAAAAGGTGGTTTTTTTGCAAGCGTCGGGCTTTCATCTAAGCTTAAAACAAAGCCGCAGACAGAAGGCGTTGACGTGCTGCTTATAGGCATGCCCGTTTGGGCAAGCACAACTCCTCCTGCAATAAACGCCTTTTTTAAGGAAGCTGCTCTAAGCGGCAAGCGCGTATATGCGTTTGCAACGCAGCAAAGCGAACAGCAGCCGCAAAAGCTCGAAAACAAGCTAAAAAAGCTTATTACAAAGCGGGGCGGGAAGTTTATGCACCTTTTTGTGCTGC
>JAKJBL010000001.1:79246-86066 GCA_022707005.1 Bacillota bacterium
TCCTCACAAACAGCAGCTTAGCGTAGAAGCCTGCAAAAGCCATACAGCAAAATGGGCTGAGCGTATAAAATCAGAAATATAGCGGTAGAGCATAGCGGGGCTCTTTATAAGTTATAACTATATCCCTCTAAGGGAATACTTGGTCAAGAATACGAGTATTTTTAAGGAGGGAGCTATGAAAAAGCTCTGGAATCACTGCGACCCGCTTGTATTTAGCGAAGATGATGTCAGCCCTGTCTGCGAAAAACAGCCTGCTGCCAAAAAAAAGCGCTTTAAGCTGTTTTCATGGCTGTTAGGGGCTCTTGAAAACAGCAGCAGCTCAGAAGACGAGCCTGCAATAGCGTATGAGCAGCTTCAGGCTGCTTTAGCAGAGCGCAAACAAAGGGCAGCGCAGGTGAATAAGGCGCTGCAGGATTGGAAAGCGGCAACAGCCTTCTTTGAAAGCGTTACTGAGCCGGAACTTATAGACTATGCAGTCTATGGGATGGAAGCAGCGCAAAAGCGGTACATTTATCTCTTAAAAAACTCCGGCTCATATAAAGAGCAGCGCGATATCTCAGTATAGGTGCTAAGCCTAAGCAGCAGGAGGTTTGGGGGGCTTATGGGAACTGTTTGGCTTTTACTTGCTTTTGGCGTAGGCCTGCTTTTGCTTTATGTGCTTGCAATGCTTCTTGTTTTGCCTTTAAAATGGCTTGGCAGGCTTATAATAAGCAGCGCAATCGGGTTTGCAGTGCTCGTTGTGCTTAACCTTATTGGCAGCCTATTTGGCTTTACGCTTGCGCTAAACCCGATAAACGCTTTAATCGTAGGAGTTTTGGGTGTGCCAGGAGTGCTGATGCTAATTGTATTCAGGCTGTTTCTCTAAATTTTACTAAAGCTTAAGTTTATGAAAACTGCAATAAAAGAACGCCTTGACGCGCTGCGTGCAGCAATGCGCAATGAAGGCCTAAATGCCTATTATATAACAAACAGCGATTATCACGGCTCTGAATACAGCGCTGCGCATTTTTGCGCGCTCAGGTATTTTTCGGGGTTTACCGGTTCTTTTGGGATTCTTGTGCTTACCCTTGAAGAAGCGATGCTCTATACTGACGGCCGCTATCTGCTCCAGGCAGAAGCTGAGCTTGAAGGCACAGGCATAAGCCATATCAGCATGGGTAGTAGAGAACAGGCTGTAAAAAGCTTTCTTTTAGAGCATTTAAGCGCAGGGGACAGGCTCGGGCTTGACTGCAGGACGCTTAGCTGCAGCGAGTATGAGGCGCTTTTTGATGCGCTTAGAGAGCTTGGGCTAAAGCTAAAATGCTCAAAGGCTGCTTATTCTGCCTGGCAGGCGCGTCCTTTGCTTAAAACAGAGCACGCTTTTTTGCTCGATAAAAGCTATAGCGGGAAACCCGCCAGTGAAAAGCTCTTTGACCTGCGCAAAGAAATGAAGCTGCTTGGAGCTAAAGTCCATGTGATTGCTTCGCTTAGTGATATTGCCTGGCTCTTTAACCTGCGCGGAGACTATACTCAGTATTCGCCCGTACTTTTAAGCTATGCAGTCATAGAAGAATGCGCGGCATATCTTTTTGCAGATGCTAAGGCGTTAGAGCCAAGCCTTTTATATGCCTTGAAAGAGCTTAAAGTCGAGGTTCTGCCATACGGAGCTATATATTCGTTTTTTAGCAGCTATCAAAAAGGAGCGCGCGCGCTTTTAAGCAGGCATAGCATAAACTGTGAGCTGATGCGTGCAGTTGAAAAGTCGTGTGAAATAATCGATGCGCCAAACCCGACAATATACCAAAAAGCAAAAAAGAACCCCATAGAGCTTAAAAACCTGCGTAAGGCGCATATTAACGACGGCATTGCTCTAACAAACCTTATTTTTAGCTTAAAAAAGGAACTGCATTTATTTAAGGATGAATATTCTGTAAGCCTTCGCTTAGAGCAGCTTCGCAAAGAACAGGAAGGCTTTGTTTCCCCAAGCTTTGCAACAATAGCAGCTTATGGAGAAAACGCTGCAATAGTGCATTATCAGCCGCAGGCAGAGGGCAGCAAAGCGCTTTTAGGGGAAGGGTTCCTGCTACTTGATTCCGGGGGGCATTATTATCTTGGCACTACGGATATAACCCGTACAATTTCGCTTGGAGCCCTTAGCGACGAGCAAAGGCATTTGTATACGCTTGTGCTTAAAGGGCTGCTTCGTCTTAGCTTTGCGCGGTTTCCAAAAGGCACAAAGGGTTATGCCCTTGATGCCTTTGCACGCTCAGCGCTTTGGAACGAGGGGCTTGACTATGACCATGGCACAGGTCACGGCGTAGGCTATTTCTTAAATGTGCACGAGCCGCCAAACAGCATAAGCCGCAGCCATTTGCAATCTTCTGCTTATACAGGCATACTTGAGCCTGCTATGGTAACCTCCTGTGAGCCTGGAGTTTATATAAAAGGCAGCTTCGGCATAAGGCTTGAAAACCTGCTTTTGTGCAAAGAGTCTGCGCATGATGGGTTTTTGGAGTTTGAGACGCTTTCGCTTGCGCCCTTTGACCATGAGGCAATAGATGCTTCGCTGCTTTGTAAAGACGAAAGAGCCTTGCTTAACAGCTACCACAGGCGCGTTTATGAGGCGCTTGCCCCGCACCTAAGTGAAGCTTGCGCTGCCTGGCTCTTAGAAGAAACAAAAGCGCTTTAGTTAAGCTGCACCTTTTAGGCGACCTGCAAGAGCGAAAAGCAAAAAGGCGGCAAGGTTTACAAGCACAACGCTTGCGCCTGTTGGCAGTGAATACGCATAAGAAAGCACAAGCCCTATAAAAAAGCAGGCAGCAGAAACAGCGCCAGCGCACAAAGTTACAGTTAAAAACCGCCTGCAAATGCGCATAGCTGTAAGCGCAGGGAAGATTATAAGGCTCGAAATTAAAAGCGCGCCCATCATGCGCATACCGAGTACAATTGTAATTGCAGTTAAAAAAGCAATAACCATATTATAGCCCGAAGTTTTAATTCCAGTTGCTGCGCAGAAGGTTTCATCAAAGGTAATTGCAAAGAGCTTGTTGTAAAAAAGCACAAATAAGATGAGTACTGCAGCGCAAAGCGCAAGGCTTAGCACAACATCCTCAAGGCGCATTGCAAGTATGCTGCCAAAGAGATAGCTTGAAATATCTATATTTATGCCGCTTTTAAGCGAGATTGCAAGCACGCCTGCAGCAAGCGCTGCAGTAGAAATCATAGCAATTGCAGCATCACCTCTTACGGTGCTGTTTTGGCTTATGCGAAGAAGAAGAAACGCGGATACAACAACAGCAGGTATGCTAAGCGCAACAGGCGAGGCGTTTAGCGCAGTTGCAATTGCGAGCGCTCCAAAACCTATATGCGAGAGCCCGTCGCCAATCATAGAAAAGCGTTTTAGCACAAGGCTTACCCCTAAGAGCGCTGCGCAAACAGAAACAACTGTGCCTGAGAGCGCTGCGCGCGCAAGGAAAGGATACGAAAACATTTCAACTATCAGCTTCATTTGCTTTTGCCTCCATGTCTCTAAAAAAGGATTCCTGATATTCTGAAGAAGGCCCGAAATAAATTTGGCGGTTTTCTAAATGCAGGATATGGCTTGCATATTTTAAGGCGCTTTGCACATCATGTGAAACCATAACAATAGTTATCCCCATATTCTGGTTTATGTCTTTAAGAAGCTCATAAAACTCAGCTGCAGCCTTTGCGTCAAGGCCGCTTAGCGGTTCATCAAGCAGAAGCAGTCTTTTTGCCGCGCATAGGCTTCTTGCAAGCAAAACGCGCTGTCGCTGCCCGCCTGAGAGCGTGCGGTAGCTTGCGTTTGCAAGCTGTGTTATTCCAAGCAGCTCAAGGTTTGAAGCTGCCGCCTGCTTATCCTTTGCTGAATAAAAGGGCTTTAAGCCTAAGCTTGCAAGTCTGCCTGAGAGCACCACTTCATAAACGCTTGCAGGGAAGTCCTTTTGGTTTGGGGCTTCCTGGGGCATATAACCGACTTGCTTCATAGAGAGCTCCTCGCTAAAGCTAAGGCTTCCGCTGCTTGGCGCTTTAAGCCTTAAGAGTCCTTTAAGAAGCGTGCTCTTTCCTGAGCCGTTCTGCCCCACAATGCATAAATAGTCGCCTTGTAAAAGCGAAAAGTTCAGCTCTTTTACAGCTGCCGTGCCTTCATACGAAAACGAAGCGTCTTTTACTTCAATAAGCGTCATTACCCAAGCGCCTCTTTAAGCGCCTGCAAATTATTATACATAAGCGAAAGATATGAGGCGCCGCTTTCAAATTCTAATTGCGTAACATTGTGGCATGAGTGCAGGAGCAACTTCTTTGCGCCTGTAGCTTCACAAATGATATCAGCGATTTGCTCGTTTGCAAATTCTGTATGGAAAACAACGGGGATATTTTCTTCTCTTACTTTATCTGTTAAAAACGCGACAGTAGCAGCACTTGGCTCAGTATTTGAGGCGCAGCCTGGGAATGCTGCATAATACAAAAGACCATATTCATCTACAAAATAGCGAAACGGAAAACGGCTGCCAAAGACGAGCGTTCTGTTTTTTGCATGAGCTGATGCCTCCAAAAAGGCTTTGTCGAGGTTTTCAAGTTCGGCTAAATAAGCATCTGCGTTTTCCCTGTATGCAGCTTCATGTGTTGAATCAAGGTCAATTAAAGCATCGCGTATTGCCTTTACCATCAGCATTGAATTTTTGGGGGATGTCCAAATATGCTCGTCATATTCAAAATCATGCTCAAGCGCATCAAATTCCATCCCCTCTATGTATTCTTCAAAAACTGCGCTTACGCTTTCAATGAGTTTAAGCGATTTAAGCTCTAAAGGCGCAAGGCTGCTTTTTAATCTTTCAACCCAGGCGTCTGATTCGCCCCCAATATAGATAAAAAGGCTGCTGTTTTGTATGCGTATTAAATCCTGCGGCGCAGGCTCATAGGTATGGCTCTCTGCACCTGGCGGCAGCAGCAAAATGACATCAGCAAATTCGCCTGCGATATTCTTTGTAAAATCATATATCGGGAAGATTGAGGTCATTATTTGCAGCTTGGCACCTTTTGGAGGTTCGTGTGTATTTTTAGCTGCGCAGCCTGAACATAAGGCAAGAATAAGCAGCACGCTTAAAAGTCTTTTAAATATCTTAGTCATCAGCGCTCCTTAAGCTTTGTGCCTCAACCTGTACGCAGCTGTTGCACCTGCCGTAAAAAACTGTCTTTTTAAAATCGAGCGTAAACTCGTGAGTTGCGCGTATGTGCTCTGCAAACCCCTCCACCTTATCGCAATCCAAATGCACAAGCTTGCCGCAGTTAAGGCAAATTAAATGATAATGCCTGCTATGCTCCTCAGGTTTGCCTATGTATTGATAGCTTGCGCTGTTTTTTCCAAGCCCAGGGTACTTAACTACAACGCCCTCAAGCACAAGCCTGTTGAGGTTGCGGTATAATGTCGCAAGGCCAATGTCTTCGCCTGAGTTTCGTAAATGCGCAAGCAGCTGCTCAGCGCTTGAATGCGTGCTTTGCGTGCGCTTTACGCAATCAAGAATGAGCTCTTTTTGCTTTGTTTTATATTCCCTTCGCAAAGACAAGGGCAGCCTGCTCCAATCTAAAAATGGTAACCATTATCATATTGGAGTTTAGTTTATTCATAGGCGCATGTCAATATTCAATTTATAATATTTTTCTCACTAAAACCCGCAACTTTCCATAAACAGGCTGGTAAAATCTGCGTAGCAATGGTAAACTAATATCGCCAATTAACATTAAAGAGTCAGGGTCAAATGGAAAAACGAAATATTAAGCTTCAGCCGCTAATATTTGGCATTGCCTTCATGGTAGTCATTTGGCTTGCAATAATGCTCGGCTGTAAAGCTTACACAAATAATAAAGTCAATTCTATAATTAACGCTTCTTTGCACGAAACTATAAAGCACAGGAGTCTTGTTGTAAAAAGCAACCTCGAAAAGGAATACAGCACGCTAAACTCAATTGCTTTGGAGCTTTTGCGTTTAGATATTAACCTTGAAGAAGCAGAACGCTTTTTTTTGGATTTTGCTCCCAAACCCAAAGCTTCGCAGTATTGGCTTAAACTTAACAATGCACAGCCTGAGCAGGAGCCTTATAAAACCAAAGCGCTTCAAGAAGCAAATAATGGCGCGCCTTATAAGCCCCTTTATACAAAGTCAGGTGGCATAGCGCAGCTTTCGCTTTATGTTCCAATAACAATAGCCGGGCAGGTTGAAGCTGTTGTAGGGCGCACCTTTGAGGCGCATGAACTTAGTGCAATCCTCCTGCCCTGCTTGAACTTAAGCGAAGAAATAAATCTTATTTTAGATGCTGACTGCGCAGTCGTTTCTGCTTCTTCAATGGCAGATGAGTTTCTTAAGAGCAGCTATGCAAAAAAGGGCGAGCGCCTTGTGCTTGAAGAACTTCGTTCAATTAAAGCAGATTCAGCGCCTGTGAGTCTTTTTGGCAGCGAATATTATTTAGCTTCAAGCGAGCTTGAAATAGAAGGCTTTTATTTGCTTAGCCTAAGCGAGGCAGCTAAGGCGCGCAAGCCATACGAGTTTTTAAGCGCGAACTTCATATTGTTCAGTTTTTTATCCCTTGCAGGCTATATAGCAATTATAGCCTATCTTGCGTACTTCTGGCGCAAACAGGGGCGGTTTATGCAGGCTGAAAAAGAGCGGCTCGAATGGATAGAAGAAAGATACAGAATAGTTGCAAGCGAATCCGATGATGTAATCTTTGAAATCTCGCTTAAAGATATGGCCTTTGAAGCAAACGAGAACTTCCACAAAATGTTCGGGTACTGCCTTTTGCGATGGGATGAAGCGCAAATTAA
>JAKJBL010000001.1:86076-91481 GCA_022707005.1 Bacillota bacterium
CAGTAAGAGAAGAAGCAGGCTTAATGCAGGATAAGCTGCGCATAAGACGCTCTGACGGGACCTATATTTGGTGCCATGTTTTAGTTGCAACGCTTAGAGACGAAAGCGGCAGACCATTGCGCGTTTTAGGGAAAATAACAGACATTGACAGCCAAATGCAGGAAACGGAGTGGCTAAGGCAAAAGGCGCAGCAGGATTCGCTTACCCAGCTTTATAACAAGCAAACAACGCACAACCTTATTCAGCGCTTCCTATTACGAGAAGGCAAGGACGGCATACACGGCTTAATTATTATAGATGTTGATGATTTAAAGCATATTAACGATACTCAGGGGCATCTTTCTGGTGATGCTGTGCTAGTTGAGCTTGCAGCGAAAATGCGCTCTCTGTTTCGCTCAACTGATATTGTTGGCCGAATAGGGGGCGATGAGTTTTTAGTATTTTTAAAGAATGTGAACAGCCGCAGCCAGCTTAAGCTCCAGGCAAAGAGCCTTATTGATGCTTTTACCAGCAAGGCTGACGGCATAGAATACTCATGCAGCATAGGCGCAGCCCTATACCCTGAAGATGGCGAAACTATTGACTGGCTCTTTAAAAACGCTGACAGCGCGCTTTACAACTCAAAGCGGGCAGGCAAAAGGCGCATAAGCCTGCATGGCGAAACTCAGCTTTAACAGAAGCTTTTGAATAAATTCTATAACCCTTAACGGGGTTTTTTTATTATAGGCCCAACTTAGGCTATGCCGCATGCTCGGCTTTACAAAAATACATGCCTGCTGTATGCTAAAAAAAACACAGCATAAGGGGATGGTAAGAATGTATATCGTTGATTTAAGGAGCGACACAGTCACAAAGCCAACAGCTAAAATGCGTGAAGCAATGGCAAGAGCTGAAGTAGGTGATGACGTTTACGGCGATGACCCGACAGTCAACAGGCTTGAGGCGTTAGCTAAAGATATGCTCGGCAAGGAAGCTGCGCTTTTTGTTGCTTCAGGCACAATGGGCAACCAGCTTAGCATAATGGCTGGGACATCCCGCGGCGATGAAGTAATAGTAAGCGATGAAGGGCATGTGTTTGTGCATGAAGTAGGCGCTGCAGCAGTGCTCTCAGGCGTTACGCTCCGCCAGCTCCACTTTGAAAACGGCATTTTTGAGGCTGAAAAGATTAAGCGTGCTATTCGCCCTTTTGATATACACGAACCGCCGACAACCCTTATATGCATAGAAAACGCGCTCTCAAACGGGCGTGTGGTAAGCGCAAAGACCATGGCAGAAGTATATGATGTTGCAAGAGCCCACAACCTTAAGGTACACCTTGACGGCGCGCGGCTCTTTAACGCTGCTGCTGCGCTTAATGTCAGTGCTAAAGAGCTTGCCAAATATGCAGATTCTGTTTCTTTCTGCCTCTCAAAGGGGCTTTGCGCGCCTGTTGGCTCTATTGTTGCAGGGGATGCAGCCTTTATAAAAAAAGCCCGAAAATACAGAAAGATGCTTGGCGGCGGAATGCGGCAGGCAGGCATACTTGCAGCAGCAGGAATAATCGCGCTTGAAGAAATGACTGCGCGCTTAAAAGACGACCATGAAAATGCGCGCTATATGGCGAACCTGCTTAGCAACCTTGAAGATGTACATGTTGATCTGCCCTCAGTGCAAATAAACATGGTGTTTTTTGAGGTTAAAAAGCCTATTGCCGAGCTTGAAAAGGTGCAGGCTAAGATGCTTGAGCGGGGCATAAAAATAAACGGAATTGCTGATGGCATGTTCCGCTTTGTAACTTCAAATGATATCAGCAAAAAAGATATTGACTATGCAATAGGCGAGTTTTCAAAGCTCTTAAAACAAATATAAGTCGAGGCTTAAGCAAGTATGGAAGAAAGCACTTTTGTCGGCTGGGCTTTTATGGAGGCGTTCCTTAAAGATGCCTTTTTAAGCTGCGGCGTACCTGAAGGAGACTGCGATATAGTAGTTGACGTGCTGCTTGAAAGCGACCGCAGGGGCATAGAAAGCCATGGCTGCAACCGCTTTAAGCCTATTTATATAGACCGTATTTTGAGCGGCATTCAAAACCCTGTTACGCGCTTTGAAATTGTACGGGAAACGCCCTCAACTGCAGTAGTTGATGGCAATAACGGCATGGGGCAGGTCATTGCTTACCGAAGCATGGAAATGGCTGTGCAAAAAGCAAAAAACTGCGGTCTTGCGATGGTCGCCTGCCGTAACTCAACCCATTACGGAATTGCGGGCTACTATGCTTCAATGGCTGTTAAGGCAGGCATGATAGGCATAACAGGCACAAACGCGCGCCCCTCTATTGCGCCGACTTTCGGTGTTGAAAACATGCTTGGCACAAATCCTCTCACAATAGGTATGCCTACTGACGAGGAGTTCCCGTTTATACTTGATTGCGCTACATCCGTAACTCAGCGCGGCAAGCTCGAATTCTATGCGCGCAGAGGCATGGCTGCGCCCGAAGGGCTTGTTATAGGCAGCGACGGCGCCTATCTTACAGACAGTGCAGAAATTCTAAAAGAGCTAACTTTGGGCTCTGCAGCGCTTGCTCCGCTTGGCGGGCTTGGAGAAACGCATGGCGGGCATAAGGGCTATGGCTATGCAACTGCTGTTGAGCTGCTTTGCGCCTGTCTCCAGCAGGGCAGCTTTTTAAGGCAGCTTATGGGGGTTGGGGAGGCAGGAGAAAAGGTGCCTATTAAACTCGGGCATTTCTTTATGGCAATTGACCCTGAAGCGTTTATGGGGCTTGATGAGTTTAAAAAGCGCGCTGGCGAAATCCTAAGAGCGCTCCGCGCTTCAAAAAGGGCGCCGTGGCAGGAGCGCATATATACAGCAGGCGAAAAGGAATATCTATCATGGCTTGAGCTAAAAGACAAAGGCGTGCCAATAGGCAAAGCAGTGCAAAACGAGCTCCTTTCTGTGCGTGATATGTTCGGCTTAAACTATGTTTTCCCCTTTGAATAGCGCACAAACCTCAAAGCCCTCTTAGCCTGTAGTTTAAGCCGTCGCCGCGAAGCTCGCGTATATAGCTGCGGCTCATTTCAATAATGCGCGATGCAACAGCTTCATCAATGTGCATAAGGCCATCTGCATGAAGCTCGCTTGTAATAAGCATAGGGCGCTTTGCCAAATATCTCGCGTTTATTATGTCATAAACATACTTCGGGTCAGTTGAAGCTGCGCCCTTGTATAAATCATCAATGAACAAAAGGCGCGGGCTTGTAAAGCGCCTGCACACCTTGGCGTATTCATACTCGTCAAGCACGCTGCGCTTTAGAGCGCTTGCCATTTCGCGGTATGGGGTGTAAAGCACTTCAACTCCTGCACGAACAAGCGTATTAAGCACGCATATACCGAGCATTGTTTTGCCGCTTCCTACTGCGCCTAAGAGCGAAAGGCTGTTTATACGTTCACGCTCTATGCTTAAAAAGTCTTTTGCATACCTTTGTGCTATTTCTTTAGCTGCAAAAACCCTCGGCTCCCAAGGCTCGAAGCTTTCGAATGTGCATGCTTTAAATGCTTGTGCAATCCCTGCTTTAGCTATTTGAGCCTCAAGCTTATTTACTATCAGGCACTCGCATTCTTTTGCATAGCTTACGCCCTCAATAATTACGCTGATATAGCCAGTATCATTGCATTTCTTGCATTTGTATTCACTTTGAGAAGTCGAGTTTTCTCTCGCTTTCTTGAGCCATAGCTGCGGTATCTCCACTGTTTGCCTCCCATGTTCTTACTGCTGCTTTCCAGTCCTTCATTCGGTTTTTGCCAATCATCCAGCCCTTTGATGTGTAAAAGTCAATAAACTTTTGAGCGTCCAAGCAATTCCCCCGCTCTTTGCAATACGCCTCAACCTCAAAAAGGTCAGGAACAGCAAAAGTTTTCTTTGATGTATCGAGAGATACATCTTCTTTTGTTTTGTTTTGTTTATGTTTATATATGGCTGTCGTTTAGGCTGTCATATAGGCTGTCATATAGGCTGTCATTTGGGCTGTCATTTGGGCTGTATTTTTGACAGTATAAATTCGCAGCATATTCCTAAAGCGCCTTAGAGCTTCGCCTATTCTTGCAAGCTTTGCATCTAAGAATGTATAAGTTGTTTATAAGCGTATTTCGTTTTGCTTGATTATGCTCATTTAGCGCCGGACATCTACTATAACCCATCCGCTTACCCGCTCAAGCCGCCTTAGAGCATAAAATTGCACTAAAGCAAAGCCCCGAGGGATGCCGCAAATAGTTGGTTTCGAGCCGAGAACCCAATGGCAAAGATTACATGCAAAAGTTCAAGTCAGCTTCAACAGCTTAATAACTAATACATTCTTATTTTATTATCCAATGCTGCATATCCCTATGCAACCTCATAAGCATTCTTAGAGGCATCTAAGCCTTGCACACTTGATACTAAAAGCGGAATGCAAACATAATATTATTTGATGCTTAAGCAAGCAGGATGCTCCACACTAAAGCAATTGTTGCAGCCACTGCGACAGTCTTTTGTAAGCTCTGCCTGAAATGCCTTTTCATACTCCTCAATTAGATAATTATTGCTCACAAGCATATCAAGATGCCCCCAGGGCAGAGCTTCGTTAATACTTATAGCCCGGTTTGCAAATTGCGATGGCGTTAAGCCGCATGCTTCAAATGCATCGAGCCAAGCACTCATTTTAAAGTGTTCTGCCCATGAATCAAAACGGCAGCCTCTGTTATAGGCTTCTAAAAGAACGCTGCCAAGCCTCCTGTCGCCTCTGGAAAAGGCTGCTTCAAGCAAGCTGACATTAGCATCATGATACTTGTATTCAACGCCGCGTATGGGTTTTAGCGCAGTTCTAAGCAGCTGCTGTTTTCTTTTAAGTTCCTCAGTGCTGTCCTGGGCTGCCCATTGAAAAGGTGTAAACGGCTTTGGCACAAAAGAAGAAATGCTTACAGTCAGCCTAAGCGGCCGCCTGCTGCCTTTTCTTCTGTTGTTGTATTCGTTAGAGATACTCTTTGCGAGCTGTGCAATGCCTAAAACATCCTCATCGGTTTCTGTTGGCAGCCCAATCATAAAATAAAGCTTTACCCCTGTCCATCCAGCATCAAATGCCTCGCGCACAGCATTCAAGAGGTCTTGCTCTGTAACACCTTTATTTATTACATCTCTTAGGCGCTGTGTGCCTGCTTCCGGAGCAAAAGTCAGTCCTGCTTTTCTTACTGCCTGCATGCGCTTAAGGTTCTCTTTAATAGATTTGTCAATTCGCAAAGATGGCAAAGAAACGGATACCTTCTGCTCCTGCATAGAATCCAGCAATTCCGGCACTAGCTCGTGAATACAGGAATAATCGCTTGAACTTAAAGAAAATAATGATATTTCATCATAACCTGTTTCTTTTATTAAATCATGCGCCATTTGAATAAGCGTG
>JAKJBL010000200.1 GCA_022707005.1 Bacillota bacterium
TCTTATAAGCAGGCGTGAGGCAAAGCGCATGGCGCGCTTTACACAGTTTGCGCTTGCTGCTGCAAACGAGGCATATACGCAAAGTATAAGCTCAGGTACAGGCGGCTTTAACAGCGATGAGGCTGGCGTAGCCCTTGGCTGCGGAATAGGCGGACTCGAAATTATCTCTGAGCAGGTTGAGGCGCTTATAAGCGAAGGGCCGCGCGCTGTTTCTTCGCTGTTTATTCCAAAAGCAATAATAAACTCCGCCTGCGGGCTTATTGCAATTCGTTTTTCGTTCCATGGCCCTTGCTTTGCGCTTGTAACTGCGTGCTCATCAGGGACTGATGCAATAGGGCATGCCTACAATGCAGTAGCAGAAGGCAGAGCAGAGGCAATGCTTGCAGGGGGCAGCGAGGCTGTTGTAAGCACGCTTGCAGTACAGGGCTTTCACCAAATGGGCGCGCTTAGCGAGAACACTGCGCCTGAGCGCGCAAGCATCCCCTTTGACAAGGCGCGGCAGGGGTTTGTTATAGCTGAGGGTGCAGC
>JAKJBL010000201.1 GCA_022707005.1 Bacillota bacterium
GTTATGCGGCCTACGCAGAATTTCCCCGGATAATCATACATCTGGGATAATGGCTCTTATCTTACTTCTCGAATAAGAGCCACGCCCGGCGTAAGTGGGACGAGGCGTTAAAAGCCTTACCAGAGAAAGACCGGGCGGACAGCAATGCCCTGCGCGGCAAACATTACTGTGACAAACTGTTTGAGATTGAACGCAGCCTTGCGGAACTATCCCCGCAGGAGCGGCACATTAAGCGGCAGGAGCTTTCAAAACCGTTGCTTGATGAGTTTTATGCGTGGATTGAATCACTCAAAAGCCGCCCACTATACACTGACACAGCGCAAGTATCTTGAGCGCTATCTTCTTGATGGGCGCTTGGAAATAAGCAATAACCGCGCTGAAAGAAGCATTAAGCCGTTTGTCATAGACCGAAATTATGTTCCCAGTATATTTATGTGCCATAGGGAAACGAAGCACATTGAAATGCATCGTTTCCCATGGAAAGGTCAGCTCATAAATGAATCATCACAATGAATTCAAAAATGCAAT
>JAKJBL010000202.1:0-235 GCA_022707005.1 Bacillota bacterium
GGTGGTATTCTGATAAGGGCCGCGTCCGTAGGGGTTTCCGGAATTGTTGAGGGCGGTAAACGCGTTCCGGTATTCCGCGTTCCCGGGCTCTTGTTCATAAGCTATACCGAGATACTCCCTTGCTTTATCATACCAGCCCTGTCTTAAATATATGATGCCATACAGGTAATGCCACTCCGCGTTGCGTACGGGTATTCCGTCCAGCACAAGCTTTGCCGCCTGGAGGTTGTTTTGA
>JAKJBL010000202.1:284-524 GCA_022707005.1 Bacillota bacterium
GCGAAGGGCCCCGAATACGCGCCTCCGAAACCCGCGCTGCTTTCATAAGATCCGTATGAGGTTCTTGATGAGGTCCCGCTGCCTTTTTTGGACAAAGCTTCATATGCTTCATTGATTTCTTTAAGCTTTTCGTTTGCCAGTTCTTTCAGCGGATTGTCCGCATATCTGTCGGGATGATACTTTTTGACCAGCGCGAGATAAGCGGCCCGAATTTCTTCCTGACTCGCCGTTTCACTTACA
>JAKJBL010000203.1 GCA_022707005.1 Bacillota bacterium
CAAAGCACGCTTGATGCAAGCTCTCCTATATGCCCGCCTGCCTCTGTTCCTTCGGCAATGATAAAATCCGCCCCTGCTCGCTCCATGAGCTTTGCTAAAGAGCGGCTTGCAACAACAGGGCCTACAAGGCTGCCAGCAGCCTTCCAGCGCTTGATATATGCAGAAGGGTTTCCTGCGCCTGTAATAATTACAGGCACATGTTCGGCTTCTGCTAAGGCTGCCACCTCATCCGCATAGGGGCTGAGCAGCATATCAAGCTGCGCTTTTACCCAAGCAACAGGCGCGTTCCCTGCAGCAATTACACCAAGCCCACCTGCGCTTGAGACAGCAGCAGCAAGCTTTGCATCTGCAACCCACGCCATGCCGCCCTGTATAAGCGGATACTCGGTTTTTAACAGCTCGGCAATTGTGCCAGGGTAACTCATGCCTTCTTCCCTTCAAGGTAGGCGACAAGCTCACCGACTGTGCGAAGCTCTTTAAGGTCTTCGTTTGGAATTTTTACATCTGTTTCTTTTTCCAAAT
>JAKJBL010000204.1:0-228 GCA_022707005.1 Bacillota bacterium
CCCGCCGGTCAGGCGGGTATCCGATACGGTGTCGCCGATTTTGGCGGAGAGTCAGGGATTTGAACCCTGGTCGGGGTATAAGCCCGAACACGATTTCCAGTCGTGCGCCTTAGACCACTCAGCCAACTCTCCAATTTGGGGCGCCATGAGAATATAGCACACAAAGCAAGGCCGGTCAACGCAAACTTGACGCCAAATCGCCAATCCATCATAATGCATGCGGTAAAG
>JAKJBL010000204.1:272-519 GCA_022707005.1 Bacillota bacterium
CCGGCCAGCCGGCATCGACTGTCGCCTGGCGATATTTTGCTGTCCATCAACGGGGAACCCGTTTTGGACGAAATCGACTACCAGGCGCTGACAGCGCGCAGGCGCCTCCACATCCTGCTTCAGTCACCCGAAGGGATTCAGCGGGAGGTTGACCTGATCAAGGGGGAAGCGACTCCGTTGGGCCTGCAGTTTGACGACTCCATCATCGGGAATCCCCGTACCTGCGGCAACCAATGCGTTTTCTGCT
>JAKJBL010000020.1 GCA_022707005.1 Bacillota bacterium
ATGGAACCGCGCAAAACGCGAGTGCTTAGCAGCAATTAGCGGGATAAAGAACAGTATTCCGCTGTAAGCAAACATTGTTATTGCGCCTGTTGATAATGTTTTTGGGTCGCCGTCGGGTTCATATTCTCTTTCCTGACGCTGCTGGTAGCCCTGCTGCTGGTAGCTTTGCTGCTGATAGCTTTGCTGTTTTGGCGCTTCATAAGAGACAGGCTCAAATGTGCTGCTCTTGTATGTGCCTTGCTGCGCTTCTGGTTGGTCGAAGATTGTTTCTGCAGCCTGCTCAACAGGCGCTTCAGGTTCAGGCTGTAAAATTTGTGGTTCCGGCGCAGGCGCAGCTAAAAGCGTTGTGCCGCAGTTTGGGCAAAAGCGCGCGCCTTCGTTTACTTTTGTTCCGCATTGTCCGCAAAATGCCATTATAATAACCTCCTTCAGCAGTTAAAATAAATGTAACTTAAATTAAAGCAGCAGCGCCCGAATGGTATAAAATTGCGCCGCCATGCCGTCAAACGAATACATATCGTTGAAGAAGTGCGAAAAATCCTCAGGAAAGTCGCCATTAGAAAATATCTGCGTAAACAGGCCTGCAATAAGTGTGCCGATTACAGCAAAAATCAGCGCGTAAAGCACAGCTGCTATAAGCATAAAAACCAGCATGCCGCGCGCTAAGTTGCGCCTGTGCGGGTTTTGGGTGCCGCCTGCTGCCCAAACAATTGCAATGATGAACCCTGCAAGAGGGATTGCCATTAAAAGCAGGCTCCCAAGATACCCCCATGTGCTCATGGGCTGCGAATACCCTGCTGCGCCTGCCTGTTGTGGCGCTTTGTTGTAACCTTGTTCTGTGTATGCGGGCTGTGCATAGCTCTGACCCGTATAGCTGCCATATTCCGCTTGCGGCTGGCTTTGTGCATCCGCCGCGTTATCGCGTTTTGCGCCGCAGGCAGCGCAAAACTTTTCGTTGTCCTGCAGCTTGGCGCCGCATTGCCTGCAAAATGTCATACTTAAGCCCCCCTTAAATAGTTATGATGAATAAAAGAATAATAGCGCCTTGAGGCCGTTTGTTTAAGATCAACATAAATGCGTGTTTTGCCCCGCGAGCGCTTTATATATTATTGCATAAAGCTATGGATTTGTATATCCTGCATTAAAATATTTGATGCTTGGCTTAGCTTATTCTGTGCAACGCTTTATTTGTGCGCCTAAGGCTGTGAGCTTCTTTGCGATATGCTCGTATCCCCTGTCAATAAACTCTATATTGTGTATGTTTGAAACTCCGCGCGCGCTCAAAGCCGCAACAATAAGCGCAGCGCCGGCGCGCAAATCTGTTGCATATAAAGGCGCGCCTGTGAGTTGCTTTACGCCCTCAATCATAGCTGTGCGGCCGCTCAATGTAATTACCGCGCCCATGCGTATAAGCTCGCCTACATGGTTAAAGCGTTCTTCAAAGATATTTTCGACAATAATGCTGTTGCCTTTTGCGGTTGAAAGGTATGCCATCATCGGCTGCTGCAGGTCAGTGGGGAAGCCGGGGTAGGGGAGTGTTTTTATGTTTATTGCGCGCGGCCTGTCGTTTCCTATAACCTGTATGTAAAATTCGCGCCCGTCATCACCCTCGATAACTGTTGCGCCGCTTTCCATAAGTTTTGCGGAAATTGCCTCAAGGTGGGTAGGGATGATGTTTTTTATTATTACATCTCCGCCTGTTGCTGCGGCTGCAACCATAAAAGTGCCTGCTTCGATTTGATCCGGAATTATTGCATAGCTGCACCCATGGAGCTTGTTTACACCTGAAATGCGAATAATATCAGTGCCAGCGCCCTTTACGCGGCCGCCCATCATATTAAGGAAGTTGGCAACATCAACAACATGCGGTTCCTTTGCTGCGTTTACAAGCGTTGTTTGGCCTTCGGCTAAAACTGCTGCAAGCATAACGTTTATTGTTGCGCCAACGCTCACAACGTCAAAATATACCTCTGCGCCTTTGAGTTTTTTGGCTGTTGCTTTTACAATGCCGTTTTCGAGCACGATTTCAGCGCCAAGAGCGCGCATGCCTTTAATATGCTGGTCAATAGGTCTTGGGCCTATGACGCAGCCGCCCGGCAGCGCAAGCTCAGCATAGCCATAGCGGCCAAGAAGCGCCCCCAAAAGATAGTAAGAGGCGCGAAGTGTGCCAACCATATCAAATGTTACGGAAAAGCGGTTTATGCCGGTTGGGTCTATCTGCATGCAGTCCCCGGGAGTAAATGTCGCTTTTGCACCCATTTTACACAGAATATCCTTGAGTGTGTTAACGTCATCTATACAGGGAAGGTTCTCGAGAATGCAGCATTCTCCTGCAAGGATTGAGGCGGGTACTACTGCAACAGCTGCGTTTTTTGCTCCGCTTATTGTAACAGCGCCTTCAAGAGGCCGGTTCCCTTTTATTTGGTACCATTGCTTCATATATAATGGAAAGCTCCTTAACTACAAATTATGTCTGGCAGGAAAGAAGAGTGCGCCTGCCCCCATAATGATATATACTGCGCCTTTCTGCTGGCATTGCCTGCAGTACATTAGACTGTTCTGTACATATTTTACTGCATACTGCCGATTGGCTAACATAGTATACCCTATAACCATGGTTGGGGCAAGACGCGCTATTTCAAGTATTGCCGCGGGTTGTAGGGAATGCCGCCAATAAGAAGCTCCATATGAAGGTGGGGTTTAGCTTCTTCATCCGAAGGCATTGCGAGCACCCCAAGCTGCTGCCCTTTGTCAACAAGTTCGCCGGGCTTTAGCGTACAGTCCGCAACAGGCGCAAGGCGCGTTACAAACCCTTCTGCATGTTCAAGTTCAAGCACAAACCCATAACTTGAGCGCTCCCTGGCAAAGATTACTCTGCCGCCTTCGGGCGCTGTAAGTGCTGCGCCCGGCTTAGCGTCAATATCAAGCCCGTAGTGCATGGAGCCGCTGCGCATGCCGAAGTTGGAGCTTATGTTTCCTTTAACAGGGAGGGCAAGGCTAAACCCGGAAGGTGCTTTAGGCCCTTTTTCGCCCTCATGCCTGCTTGGATTCCCGCCGGCGTTACCCGGCTTGAACGCGCCCTTTGAAACCTTCTCTGCGCATGGGTTTATAAGCTCTATCTTAACAATTGCTGCGCTGCCTGAGGGCATCTTGTTTACATAAGTTGTTTCGGTTACTGTAAGCTTAATGCCTGGTTTGCCAAGCGCGTTTACAAGCCTTGCGTTTTTTGGGATGCGCGCGTCAGTGCTGAAAGTCCGCTCATATTCAAGCGCTTCCTCAAAAACAGAACGCGCAGTATAAATTACTGGGCAAAGGTCAGCATTGGCTTTTAAAAGCCCCTTTGCGCGCGAAAGGAGCATGGGCTCCTCGCCCGGTTTTGCGTATCTAAGCTCAAGCTGTTTTACAAAGGCAGCAAAGTGCAGCATTTCCCCCTGCGGCGGAATAAAGGCCTGCACAAGTTCATAGCGCAAAAGCGCCATTGCTTCCGCTTCGTTTATTAATGTGCATATAGGATTCTTATCAGCAAGTATTGTTACAGCGCCTAAAATTGCAGCAGGCTCTGGCTCAGGCTCAGGCTCTAAAAATTCGTGCGTTTGCAATTCTTCAGGAGGAACGAACGCTTTAGGCAAAGCAGGCAGCCTAAAGATACCTATGCCAAAAAGCACAGTCAGCGTGAGTAAAAGCGCAAACAGGCGGCCGCGGTATTTTTCAAAAAAGCGCATCCATCCTCCAAGCAGGCGAACAGTCCTATTAAGCTCCCTTACCTTCCTTAAGCAAAAGTCATGGACTTTATTTAGCTTATTAGCGCCATTTCAAGCGCCTCATATATATGCCTCAGCGCTTTTATTACACTTGGTCCTGGCACAACTGCCTGCTCAAGTTTAAACACGCGCCCCTGCTCAACGCATTCAAGCTTGGCAAGCTCATCCTGTTCAACAAAAGCCTCATAATTAAGTTCAGCGCTAAGAAGCATTACATCAGGTTCAACAGCTGCAAGCTCTTCTAAAGAGTAAACAGGATATTCTTCATTTGGCTTTGCTAAAACGGGCTGTCCGCCCGCAAGCTGCAAAAGCTCATATTCCAGCGACCCTGAGCCTGCAGCCGCATAGCCCTCACCGGCTTTTTGCAGGGCGAAAAAGACATTAAGAGGTTCAAGCTCAGCTGCAAGCGCGGAAAGCTTCATAACTTCTTTTTGCATGCCCTCAATAAGCTCAGCTGCATCTGTGCCGGTAATTTGGGCAAGAAGCGCAATAGCCGCATAAATTTCGCCAAAAGAGGATGCCTCTGCATATACAACCTGGATTCCATCGCCAATAAGCTCCTCACATGCTGAAGGGCTGAAGTTTTTGCCAACAAACACTATATCAGGGTTAAACCCGCTTATGGAAGCGATTGCAAAAGGCTCTACTCTTTCAAGCAGAGAGCCCTCCGGCAGTTCGCTCAAAGGGTCGACTGCAAGCACTGCGCCGCCTTTTGAAAGCGCAAAGAGAATTTCGGTAGCAGCAGGCAAAAGCGAAACTATTCTTTGTGGCACTCCTCGCACTTCGATTTCGCGCCCTGCCAAATCTGTAAGAACTGCTGCCGGCGCAAGCTGAGGAGAAACAGTTTTTTCAGGGGCTTGGGGTGTTGACTGCGGCTGAACAGCTTGAGGCGGGCTGCATGCTGCAAGCAGCATGACTCCTGCAATTGCTATGCTCAACCAGTTGATTTTCATAGTATCCTCCTTAAATGGTGCTTAAAAGATTCTAACATTCATACGCACAAGGCGCAATCTTGCCGCATGCGCTGTTAACATATTGTTAACGTTCGCTATTTTGCGCTTCGATTATTGTGCCTGTTTTTCCGCCGAGCGCATCCCGCGCTTTTTCAAGCAGAGTTATAAGCGCTCTTCTGTTTTGTCTTGAGGAGGCAAACTCAACTGCTGCCTCAACTTTCGGCAGCATGGAGCCCGGTGCAAAATGCCCCTCTTTTATAAGCGCCTGTGCTTCTTCAACTGTAAGTGCGCTAAGCCACTGCTGTTTTTCGGTGTTAAAATGTATAGCGACTTTTTCAACTGCTGTTAGCACTATTAGAATATCCGCGTTAAGCTCCTTTGCAAGCACGCAGCTTGCAAAGTCCTTATCAATTACAGCGCTTGCGCCAATTAAGCGGCCGTCCTTTTCAACAACAGGTATTCCGCCGCCGCCTGCTGCAATTACAACCTGCCCGGCATTAAGAAGACAGTTTACGGCTTCTATTTCTATAATGCGCTTAGGCTTTGGAGAGGCAACGACTCTTCGCCAGCCGCGTCCGGCGTCTTCCATAACAGCCTGACCGTCAGCTTCAAGCAGCTTAGCTTCTTCTTCTTTAAGAAAGCGGCCAATAGGCTTTGTCGGTTTTTCAAAGGCCGGGTCGTCCTCATCTACGAGCACCTGTGTGATAATAGTTGAAACAGGCTTGTTAAGGCCGCGAAAGAGAAGCTCCTCTCGAAGCGCGTTTTGCAAATCATAGCCTATATATGCCTGGCTCATGGCAACGCAGACTGAGAGCGGAATGTTTAAATGCTCCATAGCGAGGTTTATCATGCCAACCTGCGGGCCGTTTCCATGAGAAATAACCACTTCATTGCCTTGTTCGATTAAATCCGCAATTGCGACTGCAGTAACTTTTACAGCCTTCATTTGTTCGGCCAAGTCTTTTCCAAGCGCATTTCCGCCAAGCGCAAGTACAATTCGTTTCTTCATGTTTCGTCTCCTGTTGTTAAGCAAGTTCTGCTTTCAATTCTTCAATAATAGCATACTGCATCGAAACATTAAATCAACAATATGTAAAGGCTTGGCATTCGCACCTTCCGCAGGTTGACAAAGCCCATACACAAAGAATAATATGTACATTAGCATTACGACAAACGGCTTGAAATTTTGTGCCGAGGAGAATTCATGAGCAAACCCCGTGAAAAAAAGAGCCTTACAGTTAAGCTTTTGCGCGTGCTTTTAATCCTGCTTGCTACAGGCTGCGCTGCAGTTGGCGCGCTTCTTATAAGGGAGCTAAAGGCAGGCCCCTCAGTGAGCGAACTCAACATTGAAGAATTGCGCTTTGTGCCCGGGGTAAGCGTTATGAGCGTTGCGCTTGAGGGCAGGACGCTGCAGGAGGCAAGGACTCTGCTTGGCCCGCTTGAGCGTGAAATGGCAGCAAAGGTGCAGTTTGTGCTAGATGCCGGCACAGAATCGCTTACGCTTACGCAAGCTGAAATTAAGCCTGCGTTTAATACTGAGGATGTGCTATCTGAGGCTATTAAGTATGGCAACATAGGTTCATTAGCAGAAAAGCGTGCAGAGCGTGAAGCGCTCGAGCAGGAACCAAAAGATTTCCCTCTCGACTTTACGCTTGATGTAGAAGCTGCTAAGGACAAGCTAATCGAATTTGCACAGCGCATAAAAAAGGAGCCTATAGACGCCTCGGTTGCAATGGATTTAAGCGTTGCGGATTATTTTATTTATACTGATGGAGTGCCCGGCGAAAAGCTTGATGTGGAAGCGCTTTTAGAAGAGCTTAAAACCCGAGCTGAGGCGCATGAGTATGGCGAAGTTAAGCTGCCAATTGTATATGAGGATGCAGAAATAACGGTCGAGTCGCTAAAGGCAACGCTTGTGCGCCGTTCTAAGGCTGAAACTTCCTTCAAAAAATCCCCATATAACCGCGCTGATAGAGTATTTAATGTTAAAAAGGCAGCTGCGCTTGTAAACGGCTTTGTTTTAAAGCCAGGAGAAGTGTTTTCAACAAACGACACTTTAGGTCCGCGCACTTATGAGGGCGGCTGGAAGCCTGCGCCTGCGATTGTGCAGGGCACAACCGAGGATCAGGCAGGCGGCGGCGTCTGCCAGGTGAGCACAACTCTGTATAATGCGGTTGTAAAGGCAGACCTTGAAATTGTAAGCAGGCGCAACCATTCAAGCCCTATAAGCTATATAACTCAGGGGCTTGATGCCACAATCGATACAGGGCGCATAGACTTTCAGTTTAAAAACGACACTGAGTCAGATATTTATTTGTTTGCCTATGCAATAGATAAATCGGACGGGCCCCTTCTTGAAGGCCAGGAAGATAAGACGCTCCATATCGAAATTTTCGGTGCGCCCCTGCCTGATGAATATGACGAAATCAAACTTACTTCAAGCAGGCTTGAAACGCTCTATCCTTCAGGCGATATGGAAATAATAGTCGACTCCACAGTTGCGTGGGATTATTACGAAGAACAGATTGGCCGAAAAAACGGCTCTGTTTGGCAATCCTACAAGCATTACTATAAAAACGGTATAGAAGTTAAAAAAGAGCTTTTGGCAAAGTCAACCTATAAGGCATATAACGGCAAAATTGTAGTTGGACAGGGCTATTTCCAACAGCCGCCCATAACTCCCCAAGTTTCATAGCCACATAAGCTTCTTTGCTTAGCGGGGTTAGCTTGCCTAAGCTTAGGGCGAGAGTTCTCCGCACAGGTCTGTACCCATAATTTTGCGAATTTCGTCAAGGCTTTCTGTTTGCCCGAGAGTCCACATGAGCTTTGTAACAGCAGCTTCGCTCGTCATATCCATTGCGGAGAGCACCCCGGCGTCTGAAAGCGCCCTGCTTACCTCGTATACAGCAGGCGTGCTTTTTTCGTAGAGGCATTGTGACGAAAGCACAACCGGCATGCCGCTTTTTAGGAGCTTTACGAGCGATTCCGTGTGGTCGCGCCTTATGCTGTGCACTCCGCCAAGCCCGAACGCCTCAACAACAAGCCCCTTATAGCCGCAGCCTGGGAGCGCTTCAAAAAGCGACGGGTTTGCGCCCGGAATAAGCTTAATAAGCGCTACGTTAGGCTCAATAGAGTCGTTAAACACATATCCTCCGCCAATCTCTGGCGGTTTGTTTAACTCAATATACCTGCCGTTTGCAAGCACTCCTATATAAGGATAATTTATACTCTCAAATGCGTTAAGAGAGGTGGTGCGCACCTTAACGGTTCTGCAGCCTAAAATAATAGACCCGCCAAAACAAACATAGACTCCGCCTTTTAAGCTGCGGCATGCAATAATCGCGTCTTTGAGGTTCGTGCGGCCGTCAGAGTCAGGATAATAAATCGGGTACTGAGCGCCGGTAAAAACAATCGGGATTTCAATCCCCCTTAATATAAAGGTGAGCATGCTTGAAGAATATGCCATAGTGTCAGTTCCATGCGCAATTACAATGCCGGAATAGTCATTCCTGGCTTCATGAATGCAGCGCGCCATAATGCGCCATTCTTCAGGCTGGATGTTTGAACTGTCAAGTGCAAACAGGTCGTGGCAGCAGATGTCGGATATATCCGTCTCCAAAAAGGAGAGCAGCTCGCACGCTGGCGTACCAGGAGAAAGACCCTCTTCAGTCGGCAGGCAGGCAATTGTGCCGCCTGTGCCAATTAAAAGCAGCTTTTTCATAAACTCCACTCCTTTTGTTAAGTATAACATGTCCGCATTTAGAAGCAACGTTAAAAGTGCCGCTTATATGTCTGACTGCTGTTAATGCTTTTTGCAACATCGGCGTAACATTCCTGCAAATTCATGATTCTTTGCTTGCCTGCTTAAGTTTTTTAGTATAGTATGTTTTACACTGGGGAAAATTTTTCTCAGATGAAAAATGTGCTGCCGCTTTGCAGTCTTAGTTAAAAGTATACGTTTTGGTATAAGCTAAGTTTATGTTTGTGCAGTGCAACCATTTATAGAAGGAGCAAAAACCGTATATGAAAGCTTACTGTGAATCCATGGGAATTATTGCGCCCAAAGCTGTCTATCACAACCTTGAGCCTGCAGCGCTTACGGAGATGGCAGTTGCACGCAACGATGGCAGGCTCTCCGAAACTGGCGCGCTTGTTGTCTATACAGGCAAATACACAGGCCGTTCGCCTAATGATCGCTTTGTCGTAGATTCGCCGGGTGTGCATGATGAAATCGAATGGGGCAGCGTCAACTCTCCCATATCCGAAGAAAAATTCGACGCCATTTACAATAAAATGATGGCATATTTACAAGGCCGCGAAATCTTCATTTTCGATGGGTTCGCAGGCGCGGATAATAACTACGCGCTCCCTATCCGCGTTATAAACGAACTTGCAAGCCAGAACCTTTTCGCCCACCAGCTTCTGCTGCGCCCGACGCCAGAACAGCTTGAAAACTTTGCACCCGGCTTTACGGTAATAGCAGCGCCCGGCTTTAAATGCATCCCGGAACTTGATGGTGTGCGCTCAGAAGCCGCAATTCTTACGCACTTTGAAAAAAAGCTTGTGCTTGTAGCTGCAAGCCAGTATGCGGGAGAAATTAAAAAGGGTATTTTCTCTGTTATGAACTACCTCCTGCCAAAGCGGGGCGTGTTCCCTATGCACTGCTCTGCAAATGTAGGGCATGATGGCGATGTAGCGCTCTTCTTCGGGCTCTCAGGTACAGGGAAAACAACTCTCTCTGCAGACCCGAACCGCAGGCTCATAGGCGATGACGAGCACGGGTGGACAAGCGAGGGCGTATTTAACTTTGAAGGCGGCTGCTACGCAAAATGCATTAAGCTTTCGCGTGAAAATGAGCCCCAGATTTGGGATGCTATAAAATTCGGCTCGCTCATTGAAAATGTAGTAATGGATGAACAAACCCGCAAGCTCGACTTTGACGATGAGAGTGTCACTGAAAACACGCGCGCAGGCTACCCGGTTGAATATATCCCAAACTGCGTTATTCCGGGCGTTGCAGGCCAGCCAAAGGCTGTTGTCTTTTTAACCGCTGATGCTTTCGGGGTGCTCCCGCCTGTTTCAAAGCTCAATAATGACCAGGCGATGTATCACTTTGTCTCAGGCTATACAGCGCGCCTTGCAGGCACAGAGCGCGGCGTAACAGAGCCTCAGGCAACCTTTTCTACCTGCTTTGGCGCACCCTTCCTGCCGCTTTATGCATCCGTTTATGCAAAACTCTTAGGTGAGTATGTAAATAAATACAAGGCAAATGTTTACCTTGTAAACACAGGCTGGTCAGGCGGGCCTGCAGGCGAAGTGCCGCGCATGAGCATAAAGTTTACGCGCGCAATAATAACAGCAGCTTTAAACGGCGAGCTTGAAAAGAGCGAGTTTGTAAACGACCCGATTTTCAACGTGCTTGTGCCTACATCCTGCCCCGGCGTACCAGAGGGTGTGCTCAACCCGCGAAACTCCTGGAAGGATAAAGAGGCATACGATGTTAAGGCTAAGGACCTTGCAAAGCGCTTTATTAAAAACTTCGAAAAATATAAGGATATGCCAGAGCATATTATTAAGGCAGGCCCTACTGCCTGATAAAGCAAAAATCATAGGCGGGCGGCGGATATATGCCGTCCGCTTTTGTGTTTTAAAATGAGATGTCACGCTATTTTCACACTCAAAGCCTTGCAATATACAGGTGCAGGCAATACAATAAGCAAATCAGGCTATGACAATTTAAAACTTTTACAGTTTATATAAGGAGGCTCCCATGGCTTATCGAATTACGACTGACTCTACTGTAGACCTTACACCTGAGCGTATGCAGGAACTGGGCGTGCCGTTTGCAATGCTGCATGTTCTGCTTGATGGCAAGGATTTGCCTGACGATATGAAAGAATCCTCCGCTCTTTACATTTACAATGCAATGCGCGAAGGTCATGCGCCTACAACTGCGCAGGCTACTGTAGAAAGCTTCCTCGAAATTTGGGAACCAATCCTTAAAGCTGAAGAGGATGTGCTCTACATCGCGTTTCCAAGCGTGCTCTCAGGCACTATAAACAGCGCGCTCGTAGCGAAAGAGCAGCTCCTTGAGCGATATCCTGAAAGGCGCATAGAAATCGTCGATTCTGCGAGTGCAAGCTCAGGCGAAGGCATGCTCCTTGAGCATGCTGTGCGGCTTAAAAACAGCGGGCTCGGGTTTGACGAATGCCTTGCAGCTGTTGAAAAGCTAAAGCTTCGCATTCATCACTGGTTTACTGTTGACGACCTGGTATATTTAAGGCGCGGCGGCAGAATCTCGGGTGCTGCTGCAACAATCGCAACTCTCTTAAGCATTAAGCCCATACTTACAGTCACACCTGAGGGCAGACTCGTTTCGCACGATAAAATTAAGGGCAGGCGCGCAGCTATTAAAAAGCTTGTTAAGCTCCTCGAAGAAAACATAAATCTTGAAGACACGCCTTTTGTGAATATCTGCCATGCTGATTCAAGAGTAGAGGCGCAGCAGCTAATGGAACTTATAACAGAGCGGTTTCCGGGCATGGATGTGCGCATTTATTCTATAGGCGCTGTAATCGGCGCTCATGTGGGGCCCGGGACTCTCGCAGTATTCTTTGTAGGCACTGAGCGCAAAAACTAAAGCAACCTGCTGTGCACGGCTTAATACAGCCGGCTAAGCCTTAAGGATGGATAATGAATACTTTTTGTATAACTACGGACTCTGTTGTTGATATGACGCTTGAGCGTATGGAAGAACTCGAAACGACCTTTGTGCCTTTGCACGTGCACTTTGGAAATGAGGATTTTCCCGATGATATGCGGCCCGAAACAACTGCTTATTTATTTGAGCAAATGCGTAAAGGGCAGGTTGCGACTACATCGCAGGCAACGGTCGACAGTTTTTTGAGCCTGTGGGAACCCATGCTCAAAGCAGGCAAGGATATTCTTTATATAGGCTTTTCAAACGCGCTCTCAGGCACTATGAACAGCGCGCTGGTTGCGCGCACAGAACTTGCAGAGAGCTACCCTGAGAGGTCAATTTTCATTGTAGATACCCTTGGGGGCAGCGCAAGCGAGAGTCTGCTGCTTGAAGAAGCAGTAGAGCTAAAGCGCAATGGATTCGACATTAAAAGCTGCTTCAATACAATTGAAAAGCTCAAGCTTAAGATTCAATACTGGTTTACGCTTGCAGAGCTTACTTATGTGCGCCGCGGCGGCAGGGTCACAGGCACAGCTGCAGCAATAGGCACGCTCCTCGACATAAAGCCCATAATGGAAGTCAACCTCGAAGGCAAAATTATCCCGCGTGAAAAGGTCAAAGGCCGCCGCGCATCAATCAAGCGGCTTGCTGAGCTTGTATTTGAAAAGCTCGATGTTTTATCCGCAAAGCTAATCCATATAACCCATGCCGAATGCCTCGACGATGCGCGAAAGCTTGCAGAGCTCGTCAAAGATCGGTTTCCAAAGCTTATTGTGCGTATTTATCCAATGGGCGCTGTAATTGGCGCTCACGGAGGCCCGGGCGCGCTCTCAATCGCTTTTGCAGGAGGGCAGCGCAAAATATAGCTTCAGTTAGGCTATGAAACTGCTTCATATTGCAGATTTACATCTTGGCAAACGACTCCACGGGTTTTCTTTGCTCGAGGATCAGCAGCATGCGCTAAATCAAATTACAGCGCTTGTAAAAGCGCATAAAGCAAATGCTGTGCTTATTGCAGGCGATGTTTTTGATAAGGCTACGCCTGCAGAAAGCGCGCTTGTGCTCCTCGATGAATTTTTGACTGCACTTATAGAAACAGGCGCAGCAGTCTTTTTAATTGCAGGCAACCACGACTCCGCGCTGCGCCTTGAGTTTGGAAGCAGACTCCTTATGAAAAACGGTCTTTATATTTCTGGCGCGTATAACGGAACTCTCAATAAGGTGCGCCTTAAGGATGAACACGGCCCTGTTGACTTTTATTTACTCCCGTATGTTCGGCCTGCGCAAGTGCAGCAGTTCTTCATAGAACAATCAATAAAAACGCATGAGGATGCAGTAAGAGCTGCGCTTTCTTCAATTTCGCTTACTCCTTCAATAAGGAGCGTGCTTTTGGCGCACCAATATGTTAGCGGGGAAGGCTCTTTAGGGTGTAGGTCAGCTTCAGAGTCTGCTATTGCGGGCGGGCTCGACAGGGTTTGTACCTCAGCTTTTCCTGAGTTTGACTATATTGCGCTCGGGCACCTTCACAAGGCGCAGGCAGCGTCAGATTCAATTTACTATTCGGGTACTCCGCTAAAATATGATTTTTCAGAAACACTCGATAAAAAAGGAGCGCTTTTAGTTGAGCTTTTAGAAAAGGGGTCTGCGGACATTAAGTTTTTGGAGCTGACCCCTTTAAGGGATATGCTAAGAATACAGGGCAAATTTTCAGAGCTTATTAAGCCCGGGCTTTCAGGGCGCGAAGATTATTATAAGATAATTCTCGAAGACGAATACGATGTGCTTGATGCAATGAACCGTATCCGCGAATTTTATCCAAATGCGATGCAGCTAAGTTATGAGCGCGAGGTCATGCCCGAACAAAACGAGGTCGGGCTTAGCCTTAAGGGAAAAGCGCCGCTTGAGTTGTTTGAGAAGTTTTATTCATATCAAAACGACCGCACGCTCGATGAAGAAAGCAGGCAGTTCATAAAGCCGCTTCTTTTTGAGCTTGAAAGCGGGGTGGAGGAATGAAGCCAATTAGCTTAAGCCTGTGCGCGTTCGGCCCTTTTGCGCAAACTGAGGAGCTTGACTTTTTAAAGCTTGGCGCAGGGCTTTTCCTTATAAGCGGGGATACAGGCTCAGGCAAAACAACCCTATTTGACGGCATAGTCTTTGCGCTCTATGGCGCGCCTTCAGGCGATACGCGTACCTCTGACTCGCTAAGGAGCCATTATGCAGCTGAAGATACAGTTACATACGCGCGTTTTACCTTTGAGCTTAGAGGCAAGGAGTATACGGTTTACAGGGAACCGCCTTACCGCCGCCTTAATAAGAGGCGTAAGGTTATGGCTGAGAGTAAGCAGCAGGCTGCGCTTACTCTGCCCGATGGCACGGTAGTTGCAGCAGTTGCAGAGGTCAATCGCTATATTGAGGCGCTTCTCGGGCTTAACAGAAAGCAGTTTTTACAGGTTGCCATGCTTGCGCAGGATGAGTTTAGAAAGCTGCTGCTTGCAAAAAGCGAAGAACGCGAGTCTATTCTTAGGGATGTGTTTGGAACTTTGCCCTATAATAGGCTCCAAGTTAAGCTAAAAGAGCATGCTGCTCTGCTACGGGCGGAACATGCCTTGCAGCGGGCTGAAATAGAAAGCCTTATGAAAGGCGTTCGCCTTATTGAAGGCGATGAAAACTGCGAAGCGCTTTTAAAGCACTCGGTTGATGAAGCGAAATCTTTTGTTTCATCTCTTAATACGCTCACAGAAAACGATAAAGCTTCGTGCCTGCAGCTTGAGGCAGCGCTTTTAGTCGGCGAAGCAGAATACGAAGCTAAGCTTGCAGCGCTTGCAGCTGCAAATGAAACCGGAACTCTCATAAAGCGCAGGGGGGACGCAAAGCGGGTGCTTTTAGAGCTTGAGGAGAAGCTGCCTGCAGTTAAGGCAAAACAAAGCGAATTAAGCGCAGCTGAAGCAGCGCTGTATAAAGTTAAGCCTGTTGAACAGGCGCGAACCCGCGCAAATGCTGAGCTTAAAGCGAAAGAAGCGGAACTTCATGACCATGAAGGCAGTTTTAGCGAAACCTCAGCCCGGTTTGAGGCGGCTAAACGCGATTATGAGCTGGAGCTTGGCCGCGAGAGTGACAGGCGGCGGCTTAGCGATAAGCTTGCGCTTTTGAACGAGGCGTTTCCAAAATATGAGGCGCTTGATAAGCTTAAAGCAGAGCTAAAAGAAACAGACTGCAAGCTTGAAGCGCTGCGCTCAAGCCAAACAAAGCAAAGCGGGTTGCTTGCCAAGCTTGAGGCAGACGCAGAGGCGCTTAATCAAAAGCTTCGCGCGCTTGAGGCGATAAACCTTGAGGCGCTTACTTACAGGTATAGCGAAGCCGTAAAAAGAACGGAAAGCGTACATCAGGCGCTTAGCTTATACCGCCTGTATGAAGAGCAGCTTGTTTTTGTTAACGAGCAAAGGCAGCGCCTCGAATTAGCTGCAGCTTTGTCTATGCGGCTTGGCGCACATTCGGTAAAGCTCGAGACTGCGTTTTTAAGCGGGCAGGCAGGCATACTTGCAAAAGAGCTCTTAGAGGGAAGCCCATGCCCTGTTTGCGGGAGCGTAAGCCACCCCTCGCCTGCAAAGCTTTCGCCCGATAGCCCGAGTGAAATTCAGGTGCAGAAGGCTAAATTAAAATATGAAGATAGCCGCAGAGAACTTATGGATCTTAAAGAAAGCGCTGCAGAAGCAGCCGCACGGCTTGAAGAACTGCTTAAACAGCTTGAGGCAAGCTTAAAAAGCCTTGGTTTATCTAAAGCTCAGGAAGGCGTACAGCTTGAAAACAGACTCCTTGAAATGGAAGAAGCCTCAGAACGCGAGGCTAAGCTGCGTCTTAATGAAAAGACAGCGGCAGAAAAGGCGGTTGAAACTTCCGAAGGGCTTTCTTCTGAGTTAAACTCAGCTAAGGCGCAGCAGGCGGAAGCTGTAATAAAGGCAGCGCTCATTGAAGAAGATTTGCAGGCGGCAGCGCTTTTAAGCGCAGAGCAAAATGCAAGGCTTGACGCTCTAACGAATGCGCTCGACTATAAAGACCGCCTTGAGGCTGAACTTGCACTAAAAAAGCAAAAGGCTGAACTCGAGGCGCTAAATAAAGCGTTTGAAGAAAGCGAGCGCAGTTACAGAAGCATGCAAATTCAGCTTGAGGCAGCGCGAAGCCGCATGCTTGATACTAAAAACAAGCTGCCGGACTTAAAAGCAGCATCAACTAAGGCGCAGACGCATTTTAATGGGGCGCTTAAGGTAGAAGGATTTTCAAGCGAGAGCGAATACGCCTCAGCGCTGCTTTTGCCTGATGCGCTTAAGTTTAAATTAGAGGCTGTAGCAAAGTTCTTTGAGCATTTAAGCGCTGCCAAAGCCTTGTATAAAGATGCTGACGCTGCTGTGCAGGGCCGTGCGCCTGTTGAGCTTAAAACGCTCGAAGATGAGGCAGCAAGGGCAAAGGAGCAGGCGGATGGTTTGCGCTTTGTGTTAAACGAGGTGCGCGAGCGCATTCGAATAAATACTAAGCTTTACAACACGCTTTCTGAAAAGCTAAGCCAGTATAAAGAACTGCTTCTTAATCTGGAGCGTATAAGCAACCTCTCGGCAACTGCAAACGGCGAACTTACAGGCAGGCGTGAGAAAATTACATTTGAGCGATATGTGCAGCTTTCATATTTCGAAGATGTTGTAGCTGCCGCAAACCTAAGGTTAACGCGTATGAGCTCAGGCCAATATAAGCTCCTTCGCAGGGAGGAAGTTGCGGATTATCGAAAGCAAAGCGGTCTTGAGCTTGATGTGCTTGATAATTATACAGGCAGAACCAGGCAGGCAGGCACGCTCTCGGGCGGGGAAAGCTTCTTGGCATCGCTTGCGCTAGCGCTTGGGTTAAGCGATGTAATTGAACGGTTTTCTGGGGGTGTGTCTCTAAGCGCAATGTTTATTGATGAAGGGTTCGGCTCGCTTGATTTAGAGGCGCTCGGCCGCGCAATTAAAGTGCTTAACGAACTTGCAGGCAGTTCAAGGCTTATTGGCATAATTTCGCATGTTGACGAGCTTAGATCAAGAATAGAAAACCAGGTCTATATTAAAAAGACGCCTTTTGGCAGCAGCGTGCAAATGCTTTAGTCTAAGGCCTGCATAAAGCAAACACCCCATTCTTTAAAAGATGGGGTGTTTCATGCTGCCTCAAAGTGCGCAAGCTATTTTGCCATTTCGCTCTGATACACGCCAAGCCCTGTGCCATAGGGCACTAAGATGCCGCAAATATTTAATGCCCGCTCAAGCGCGCCAAGAATAGTAAGCATATCGTTTTCAGTAACATTGCCCATATGCCCTATACGGCACATTTTACCGAAATATGCGCCTATCCCTGAGGCGACAATTATGCCTTCGTCCATAAGCGCGTTCCTAAATTTTGCATCCTCAAGCCCCTCTGGATAAACCAGGTTGCTAAGCGTTACCGCTCTGTTAAGGGGGTTTGCAAGCACTTTGAAGCCGAGCGCCTCAAACGCCTTTTGCATTGCGCGCCCGTTCTTGAAATGCCGCTTATGCCTTAAATCCATGCCTTCTGTTTTAATAAGGCGCATGCTTTCTTTAAGCGCCCATACAAGGTTAATAGACGGCGTGGAAAAGAATTTCGACGGGTCCTTCATTACAGGTAGCCAGTTTAAAAAGTCAACATAATACTCGGGTATTGTGCCAAGCGCATTTCTTCTTTCGTGCGCTCTTTGGCTCGCAAAGAGCATGAACATGCCAGGGCATACGCCAAACGCCTTTTGCGAGGCTGTAAAGAGCACATCTATCCCCATTGCGTCAAAATCAGTGAATTCGCCGCCTGTTGCTGCAACGCCGTCAACAATAAAGAGAGTTTCGGGGTGTTTTTTAAGCATTTCGCCAAGTTCTTTTAAGGGCGAAAGCACGCCTGTGGAGGTATCGACATGAGAAACAGTTATAATCGCATATTGCTTTTCGCTTAGCTTTTTGTCGATTTCATCAACAGGAACGATTTCACCCCAGGGCGCGCGCAAAACATCTGTATTTATGCTCTTGCGGCTGCAGATTCCCACAAATCGGTCTCCGAAAAACCCATGGCTTATAAGCAGGGCGTTGTCGCCGCGCTTAGCTGTGTTTGCTACTGCCATTTCCATAGCTATTGTGCCAGTGCCTGCAAGCGCAAATGTTTGGCCGGAACTGTTTACAATCCCTCCGAGCCCCTCTATGAGCTCCAAATAGTCTTTAACAAAGCGCGGGTCGCCGAAAGCTTGAATCTCTCTGCCCATTTCATCCTGGATTGAGCGGACTACGGGTGTAGGCCCTGGAATTGCTACATAAAGCTCTCTGCTCATGTCACACCTCCGATAAATTCTCTGTATTCTTCTATTAAAAGTATATAAACTATAGGCCTGCCTGTCAATGAAACCCCATAAGAGCGAAAAAGCGGTATGCCGCTTTAGTTAAAAGTACGCAGGCTTTAATCGACAAATACGCGCACCTTTGCCATATCTTCGCTGCCGCCTGTGTCAATATTTACTATATCTTCTTCTTCTGCGCTTTCTATAAGAGTATCGAGGCTCCCTATTATCGCCTCGAGGTCGACCCCTGCTTTACTCATTTCATCCTTAGCCTCCGCAGGCAGGCTTTTTGCGATTAGCGGACTGAGCGATTTAACAAGTGAAATGGGCAGCGCGACATTGACTTTAGTTTTTCCGCTGCTGCCGTTTTCTGCTGCATCGACTTGAATGCGCAGCTTCTTTCGCTTGCGTCCGCGGGTGTCTTTTAGTGCGATTTCAGTCTCAGGCTGGCTTAGCGCACCAAGCAGCTCTGCCGCTTCTTCAAGCGTAAGCGTGCCCTCTTTAAACATGTTTAAAATCTCAACTCTGTTTTGTTCCATGCTAATCTCCTTTAATCTTTGTAATTAGTGCTGCTGCTTCTGAAGGTGTAAGTTCTTTGTTTTTCACTCTTTTAAGGATTTCTCCGGCAGTTGTCTGCGCTTGTGTACTGCCGTCATTTAAATTAAGCGCAAAAAGAAGTTCGTCTAAAAGCCCTTTAACTGTAGGGTATGAAAGTGAAAGCGCGCTTCCCACATCTTTAAGGCTGCCGCGGCAGCGGAGAAAGGTTTCGAGGAAGAGCTGCTGCTTTTCGTTTAAAGTACAATATGCGCATGGGGCAAACCTGCCCAAGAGCTCAGTTTTGCAATTTGGACATTCAAGCTTTGTTATATTGAGAGTATTTGCGCACACAGGGCAGGCAGTTGGCGTTTTATATGACATATTGACACCTCCTTCTATAATAATAAACGGATAATAAAGAAAGTCAAGTCTATTTTGAACATTATTAAGAAAGAGTTACATCTTGCGTTTTTTAGCTGGCGGATGAAATAAATGCGATATGGTCCCCTCAGCTTATATTCTGCTATACTAAAGCATAGAAATGCCTGCTGTAGGCGGCTAAGGGGGGAAGATGTTTTTTATATTCGGCGTCATGCCTAAAAGAAAGCAGCTTGAATATGTGCAGCAGCTGACTTGTCCATGCTGTAAAACTAACAGGCACTTTACGTTTTATGAGGAAAGCATGTGTTTAAGCGTGTTTTTTATTCCGTTTATAAAGTGGGGGCGGGAGTATTTTGCAAGTGCTGAAAGCTGCAGCGCAAAAGTGCGCCCTGAAGCAATGAAGCGTATTTTGCGGCGCGAAACAGCCTCGCTTGAAGAGGGAGATTTTTATGACTGGAGCTGTTATAGTGAAACAATTTGCAAAAGCTGCGGTACGTCTCTTGAGGCTCAGTTTTGCTTCTGCCCAAAATGTGGCAGAAAGCTGAATTAGGAAGGGCGGAAACTCATAGAGTTCCGCCCCTATTTGCAGGCCTCGCGCCTGTTAACGCGTGGCCGGGCAAACGGCTGATACATCTGCATATATACAAGTATAATAATATCTGCTTATACTTAACAAATTTCGAGCAATGCTGCAACAAAATTAAGTATACCCCGTTATTCTTGGCAGGTCAAGCATTTCGCGAAGTGCAGCTCCTTGTGTAAATGTCCATTAAGCTATTGTGGCGTTGTTATAAGAATATATGTGTTGCGCTAAAGCTAAAGCAGGGTAAACTTAGTTTTTGTGCTGCTTGTACTCAATAAGCTTAAACGCGCTTTTGTGGAAGCTTAAAATACCCTCCTGCTGCAGCTTTGAAAGTTCGTTTGACATTGCGCTCCTGTCAACGCAAAGATAATCCGCAAGTTCCTGCCTGTTGAAGGGTATGATGAACTGTGTGCTCTGAGAAGCGCTTGCCTGTTCATATAAATACGAAAGGAGCTTTTCACGCGTTGTGCGCTTAGAGATATGGCGGATTTTGCTGCTTAAAAGCAGGCTCTTCTGAGCGAGGATGCTCATCATATTGCTTACAAGCGTTCTGTGAAACACACAGTTTGAGTGGCAGGTCGCAAGCAGGTTCGTGCTTTTTAGAAAGAGAATCTCGCTTTTTTCAAGCGCTTCAACTGAAACAGGCAGCTCGCTTATTCGGGCAAACGCAAGCGCTTCTGCAAACAGCCCGCCTTTTGAAACCTGGGCAATAAGAGTGCGCTCCCCCAAAAGCCCATCCTTAAAAACCAAAACGCGCCCATTAAGAACAAGCCCTATATGCTCTAAAGCCTCGCCTAAGCGAAGCACTGTTTCGCCGCGGCCAAAGACGCGGATGTTCGCATTCAAACAGACCAGGAGCTGAAGGATTTCATCTTCGGTGATTTTTTCAAAGAGGGCTGAAGTTTGCAGAATTTCTAAATACTCGCGCATTTTAACTTCCGTTGTAAATACAACTGAATACTTTAGAAAAGTATAGTACTATTTAGACATAAAAGCAAGAAGCCCGACCTAAAGGCCGATAAACTTGTAAAAACTCAGGAGGTTTGGGGAATGGTTCGTAAAATAATTAAAATCGACGAAGATTTATGCAATGGCTGCGGCCTTTGCGTTACTGCCTGCCATGAGGGCGCTATAGCTCTTGTTGATGGGAAGGCGAAGCTCATGCGCGACGACTATTGCGATGGGCTTGGGGATTGTCTGCCCGTATGCCCTACTGGCGCAATTTCCTTTGAGGAGCGCGAGGCAGCAGCTTATGATGAGGCTGCAGTTAAGGCAAAAATGAAAAAGGCTGAAGAAGCTCAGCAAAGCACACCCTGCGGCTGCCCGGGCAAGCGGGCGCAGACAATAAAAAGGGCAGCACCTGAGTTTGCTGAGCAGTCGCCGTTTAGCCGCCAGCAAAGCGAACTTGTGCAATGGCCTGTGCAGCTTAAGCTTGTGCCCTTTAACGCGCAGTATCTTAAAGGCGCGCATTTAACAATTGCGGCTGACTGCACAGCTTACGCGTATGCTAACTTCCACAGCGACTTTATGAAAAACCGCGTTACGCTTATTGGCTGCCCAATGCTTGACAATGAGAGCTATGTCGAGAAGCTGACGCAAATTTTAGTAAACAACGAAATCAAGAGCGTAAAAGTTGTGCGCATGGAAGTACCCTGCTGCTCAGGTATAGAAAACGCAGTTAAGGCAGCGCTTAAAAACTCAGGCAAGCTTATACCCTGGCAAATCATCACAGTTACTACAAACGGGGATGTGCTTGAGAACTAAACCTAAAATAAGGGGCTTCTGCATTTTTGCAGAGGCCCCTTTTGCTATGGTTTGGTAAACTAAGCCTTATCAAAAGTATAGCGCACTATTGGGTTTCGCGCTGCCCGCACTTCATCAGGCCTGCCCACAGGCGTTGTAACCGGCGCCTTTTTAAGCTCCTCAGGGTCAGTTTTTGCGAGCTTTGCAATTTCGAGCATTGCCTCAATAAAAGCGTCAAGCGCCTCCCTGCTTTCAGTCTCAGTCGGCTCAATCATCATCGCCTCATGGACAATTAGCGGGAAATAGACTGTAGGCGGGTGGAAGCCGCGGTCTATAAGCGCTTTAGCAATGTCAGTAGTGCGGATGCC
>JAKJBL010000021.1:0-4191 GCA_022707005.1 Bacillota bacterium
GATAATTGGAGTAGAACCAAAAACCCGAATGTCTTTCCCTGCAAGCATTAGTATGGTATACTATTAAAAATGCATTGCTGTTATAAACCATCCCAACTAAACAAATGTCCCAAAATTTGTACCAATACTCAACTAAAATTTAATAAAATGTAGGGGGAAGCCAAACATATGGAAAAAGCAACTCCACAAAAAATGCACATTACAGTAAAAATCCTAATAGGACTAATTGCAGGAATTATTGTCGGCATTGTGCTTAACCTAATGGGCCAGGCGGAAATCGCAAATACCTATATTAAGCCCTTTGGCACGCTCTTTATGAACCTGATAAAGATGGTCATTGTACCGCTCGTTTTCGCCTCACTCGTAATGGGCGCCTGCGGACTTGGCGATATAAAGAGCGTAGGCCGTATAGGCGGAAAGACTCTTGCATATTTTCTTGTAACGACAGCACTCGCTGTTATTATAGGGCTTATTATTGGCAAGGTCTTCAATGTTGGTAATGGAATAACGCTGCCAACAGATGCGTCTTATGAAGCGCCTGCTCCTGTTGGAATTGTTGATACGCTTCTCAATATTATCCCGACCAACCCATTTAATGCACTGACGCAGGGTAATATGCTCCAGGTTATAGCCTTTGCGCTGTTTGTAGGCGTAGGGATTTCAATTGTTGGCGCAAAAGCTGAAATCTTCAAACAAGGCATGGATGGCTTTGCAGAAGTAATGTATTCAATAATCGGCGGTATAATGAAGCTTGCGCCATATGCGGTATTTGCACTTATTATACCTGTCGTAGCATCCCAGGGAGCTGCAGTGCTTGGGCCGCTGTTTATGCTGGTGCTTTCGGTATACTTAGCTTGCGCTTTGCATGCTGCAGTTGTATATTCGCTCTCAGTAAAAATCCTTGGCAAATTCAGCCCGATTAAGTTCTTCAAATTAGCTGCTCCAGCAATGATGTTTGCCTTTACAACAGCAAGCTCAGCTGCTACACTCCCCTTTACCTTGGAAAGCTCACGCAAGATGGGCGTTTCCCCTGAGGTTCGTTCCTTTGTACTCCCACTTGGCGCAACAATAAACATGGACGGAACTGCAGCTTTCCAGGGGATATGCGCATTATTTGTCGCAGCAGTTTATGGCATTAATCTAAGTATAGGGCAGATGCTTACAATAATCATCGCGGCTACTCTTGCTTCAATTGGTACTGCGGGGGTACCTGGTGCAGGTACAGTTATGCTTGGCATGGTACTTACAACAGTGGGCTTGCCGCTTGATGCCGTAGCCATAATTATGGGCGTAGAACGTTTAATGGATATGGCACGCACAACAATCAATATTACAGGCGACATGGCTTGCGCTATAATCGTAGCCAAATCTGAAAATGAACTTGATGAAAAATATGCACAGGCAGAAGTAGGGGGATAACAGCAATTATTCAGCAATGCATTAGCAGAATAATACTTGCATTATGCGGCGCATTACCTTGTGTGAGCGCCGCATTTTATCTTCTGATAACCAAGCATAGGGCAAGATGAGTACAACCATCCAAGCGCATTCTTGCTTTCAACCTAAATTCGTACATGTTATAATAGAGGCTGCCTAGACGGAGGGGGCGAGATTGGAATTTTGCAATCTAAATGTTGAACAGAAAAAGGCAGTAGAACATGTAAACGGGCCTCTTCTTGTACTTGCAGGCGCAGGGTCAGGAAAAACACGTGTTTTAACCTGCCGCATTGCGAACCTCATAAAACATCATAAAATTCCTCCATGGAGCATTCTGGCGTTGACTTTCACTAATAAGGCTGCGCGTGAAATGCTCCAGCGCGTTGAAAACTTACTTGGTGAAGATGCAACACCTGTATGGCTAAGCACCTTTCATTCTTTCTGCATCCGAATACTGCGATTTGAAGCGGCTCATACAGGTATGGGCAATAATTTTGTTGTATACGATGATAATGATCAGCTATCCGTATATGATGAAATTATAAAACAGCTCGAACTTGATAAAAATATGTTCTCAAAAAGACTGTTACGTGAGCGGATAAGCCAAGCAAAGAATTATTCGCTTAATGCAGAAGAATTCTTGCGTGATGAGGCATTCTCTGAAGTATATCTTAAAGTGTACAAGTTATACCAAAAACGGCTCAAACAGTATAATGCTTTAGATTTTGATGATATCCTGTTAAAAACCATTGATTTGTTTAAGGCTAACCCAGAGGTGCTTGCACATTATCAGAACCGCTTCAAATTCATTATGGTCGATGAATATCAGGATACCAATATGGCGCAATATGAACTTGTGTATTTACTTGCTAAAGAGCATCAAAATCTCTTTGTTGTAGGTGATGATGACCAGAGTATTTATGGCTGGCGCGGCGCTAACATCCGCAATATTCTTGAATTCGAAAAAGACTTCGCTGGCGCTAAAATAATTCGCCTTGAGCAAAACTATCGCTCAACCGATGTGATTCTCGATGCTGCAAATTCAGTAATCAGCAATAATATTAACCGAAAAAAGAAAGCGCTTTGGACTGAAGAAAAAGGCGGTATACTCATACGCACATATTGTGCATATAACGAAAAGGACGAGGCCGATTATATCTGCAAGCAAATCCTTGAAGGCATACGGCAAGGTCAAAAAGCAGATGCATTTGCTGTTTTATACAGAACTAACGCACAAAGCCGTATCATTGAAACGACTCTTGCAGCTTATGGTATTGCGCACCAAGTCTATGGCGGACAGCGTTTTTATGAGCGTGCTGAAATACGAGATGTGCTTGCATATCTGCGCCTCTTTTATAATCCAGCTGATGATATTGCCTTTGTGCGCGCTATAAACACACCCCGCAGGGGAATTGGAAATGCTGCGATTTCAGCATTGACTTCTATTGCATCAGAAAAGGGAATCTCACTCTATGCAGCTGCTCAAAACAGTCAAAGCCTGCCGACAGCTATGTATTCAAAGCTCAAGAGGTTTACAGATGTTATTGAAGATTTAAGTTTACAAAAAAACAAGCTTGGGCTTTTCGAATTTACAAAGAAATTCCTGCTTTGTATTGAATATGACAAGTATTTAAAAGAAAGCAAAGGAGATACTTACGAAACAAGGCTTGAAAACATCGATGAATTGCTTGGTTCGATAAAAGAATTCGAGGAAGGTCTCGTTGAAAACACAGATGCGCTTGGCGCTTATCTTGAAAACATTTCCTTAGTTTCTGATATAGATGCTTTGCAGGAACAAAACGGCAGGGTAGCTTTAATGACTCTGCACAGCGCAAAAGGGCTTGAATTTCATACTGTTTTCATTGCAGGTATGGAAGAGGGAATCTTCCCAAACAGGAAGTCAGGCATCGAACCAAAAGAACTTGAGGAAGAACGCAGGCTTTGCTATGTAGGAATTACGCGGGCAATGAAAGCACTCCATTTAATACATGCACAACAACGCAATCTTTACGGGGATTTCGCATTCAACCCGCATTCCAGGTTCCTTGAGGAAATCCCCGATGAACTTTGTGAATCCTGCTCTGCTTCAAGCTATGCAATAGCAGCAGCATTAAAGCAAAAACCATCAAAACAGGTCCAGAAGTTTGCGCATGGTGGTTTTGGGGCAATAATTAAAGAAAAGGACATGCCAAGCAGCGCTGCCCCTTCTGTACAGTATAAAGAATATCAGCGGGTAAAGCATGCGGCATTTGGCTCGGGAACAGTCCTCAAAATCGAAGGTACTGGCAGCGCTCAAATAATTACAATCGACTTTGGGACAATGATAAAAAAATTTGCAGCTTCTTACGCACCGATTGAAATAGAATAGCAAGGAGCAATTAGCATGCGCATAGACGAAAGACAGCAAGAGCTTACCAAGTTGCTTAAAGAATATGCCGCTGCATATTATTCTTTGGATTCGCCACTAATAAGCGATACTGAATATGATGCGCTCTACGATGAATTAGCTGCACTCGAGCAAATATCTGGCATTGTTCTGGCAGAATCGCCCACTATAAAAGTTGGTGGAGCGATAAAACAGAGCTTTGCACCCCATAGGCATTTGGCGCGTTTATGGAGCCTGGATAAAGTGCGCAGCAAAAATGAGCTTCTTGAATGGGAAGCACGAATACGCCGCTTAAGGGAAGACTATATCACAAGAACGGGTTTTGAATTACCTGAACCAAAATTTGCACTCGAATACAAAACCCGTTC
>JAKJBL010000021.1:4201-21231 GCA_022707005.1 Bacillota bacterium
GGATATTTGGTACAAGCCGCTACGCGAGGAAACGGAGAAACAGGCGAAAGCATACTTCAGCAAGTCAAAACTATCGCAAACATCCCGCATAGAATTCCTTTTACAGGCCGCCTTGAAGTTCAGGGTGAAGGATATATGCGGCTTTCAGTCCTTGAGGACTTAAATAGAATCTTAAGTGAACCTTTGAAAAACGCAAGAAACGCAGCAGCAGGTGCGCTTAGGAATCTCGACCCTGAGATTACACGCTCTCGGAAGCTGAATTGCTTTTGTTACAATATTGGCTATATCGAAGAGAAAACGCTCTCTTCGCAGGAAGAAATGAGAGCATTTATGCTTGAAAACGGCCTGCCGTTGAGCGACTTTTATCTCGAGAGCGATATACTCGAAGACCTGTTCCCGCATATTTTAGACGCAGAAGAAAGACGGCAATTGCTGGACTTCCAAATTGATGGAATGGTAATTAAGGTGCGGCAGCTTGAATTAAGGGAGATGCTCGGATATACGGATAAATTCCCCCGCTGGGCTGTTGCTTATAAATTTGCTGCCGAAGAAATAACAACAACAGTCAAAGCGATAACCTGGGAAGTCGGCAGAACAGGCAAACTTACACCCCTTGCTCATTTGGAACCTGTCGAACTCTCAGGCGCAACAATTCGGCGAGCAACGCTCAACAATTATAATGATATTTTACGAAAAAACGTCAGTATAGGTTCGCGAGTGTTTATCAGGCGTTCGAATGATGTTATCCCTGAGATTCTTGGAAGTGTGCAAGACAACAATGTAAATACTGTGATTGCAAAGCCAACTCATTGCCCCTCATGCAATGCACATATCGAAGAAAGAGGCGCACATTTGTTTTGCCCGAATTCATTATCATGCAAACCACAGATAGCAGGCAGGCTTGTACATTTTGCCAGCAGAGATGCGATGGATATCGAGTTCTTTTCTCACAAAACAGCCGAGCTTTTTGTTGAAGAACTTGGAATATCGTCAATTCCGCAACTATACGAGCTCACAACGGACAAGCTTACAGGACTCGAGCGCTTCGGCAAAAAAAAAGCTGAGAATCTTCTACAATCAATTAATAAAAGCCGTGACTGCGCCTTGGGCTCATTCTTGTTTGCTTTAGGAATTCCTAATGTTGGGTTAAAAACTGCACGCACACTATCCGAACAGTTCGGTTCTCTTGAGGCTGTACGAAATTCTGATAAAGATAGTTTATTGCAGATAGCGGACATTGGCGAAACAATCGCTCAAAGTATTATAGATTTCTTTAGTGATGAGTCAATTTCAGCCCAAATAGATGCTTTGCTTAATCATGGGGTTTCGCCTAAGCATGAAACAGGCTCTAATCCTGGCTTTCTTTTTGGTAAAATATTTGTGCTTACAGGTACGCTTTCTGGTATAAGCAGGCGTGAAGCAGAGCAATTAATTATAAGCGCAGGCGGAAAGACCGCATCAAGCGTAACCAAAAACACGGATTATCTGCTTTTAGGCGAAAACCCGGGAAGCAAATTGGATAAAGCAGAGGCACTTGGTATCACCAAACTAAATGAGGCTGCGTTTTTAGCTTTATTTACACGTGGTATAAAATAAAAATACTTTGCCGTTTGCTTTATTCTTCGACAAATATCATGCCGGTGTGTTATACTTTTTTTAAGAAGAATTCTGGGGGTATGCGGTTGGTCAGCAGTATGACAGGCTACGGGCAAGGTTCTGCAATTTGCGATGGTCGCGAAGTCTTTTTGGAGCTTAAGTCCGTAAACCATAGATATCTTGATTTAGGCATTCGTTTGCCCCGCCATCTCGGATTCCTTGAAGACCAAATTCGTTATCAGTTAAGCAAAAACTTCAATCGTGGGCACATTGACCTGTATATTAAATACAGCAATAAGCGCACTGACGCGCGCATTATTACCGTTGATGAAGACCTGCTTGCCCATTATATTGCTGCCGCCCACAAGGTCGCAGAACGCTTTACTCTTAAAGACAATTTTATGCTTACAAACGCACTGCAGCTGCCGGAAGTAACAACAATTAGTGAAGCAGAAGAAGACCACGAGGCAGTTTCGTCATTAATCGTTGAAGCTTTGACAATAGCAATGGAAGAACTGCGGCAAATGAGGGCTGCTGAAGGCAAGCAGCTTCATTTTGATATTGCAGCCCGGCTTAAGTCGATATTTGGCATTACAGAAAATATTACTAAGCGTGCTCCAATAGTCGTTGACGAGTATAAAGTCAAATTAAGCGAACGTATTGAAAAGCTCATAGGAAGCGCAGAACTTGATGCATCCAGGCTTGCTGCTGAGGTTGCATTATTTGCAGACCGCGCTAGTATAGACGAAGAAATAATACGGCTTAAAAGCCATATTGCCCAAATGGAAGCAACCCTGATAAGTGACGAACCTGCGGGACGAAAACTTGAATTTTTAGTTCAAGAATTAAACAGGGAGTTTAATACGATTGGTTCAAAAGCCAATGATACATTAATTGCTAATTATGTGCTTGAAGGAAAATGCGAAGTAGAAAAAATACGCGAACAGATACAGAACATTGAATAAAAAGGATTAGATACTAATATGAGCATAAAGTTGATTAATATAGGTTTTGGAAACATAGTTTCAGCAAACAGACTGCTCGCAATCATAAGCCCTGACTCCGCGCCTGTTAAGCGAATTATTCAAGAGGCACGTGAGCACAGCATACTCGTTGATGCAACGTATGGGCGCAGAACAAGAGCAGTTATTATAATGGATAGCGGGCATATAGTTTTATCTGCCATACAGCCGGAAACTATAGCTAACAGACTCGATTTAAGCGCTTTAGAATAACATCGCCTACTTGCTTGCATTAGGTTTTCCGGAGGATTGTTTTATGGATGAAAACAGCAAGGGACTGCTTATTGTGATTTCCGGGCCATCAGGCGTTGGCAAAGGAACCGTAAATAGAAAGCTCCTAAAGGATAACCCCCATATGGTGTTTTCTGTTTCGGTTACAACGCGGAGTAAACGTGAAAATGAAGTCGATGGCAAGGAATACTTTTTTAGGTCAGAGGAAGAATTCTCTCAAATGATTAAAGACGGGGAATTTCTTGAGTATATGCGTGTATTTGGGATGTTCTCTTATGGAACCCCACGCGCTTTCGTTAATGAGCAGTTGAATGCAGGTAATGATGTTATACTTGAAATAGATGTCCAGGGTGGGCTAAGAGTTAAAGAAGTATGTGAGGATGCAGTTTTAATCTTCTTGGCGCCTCCCTCAATGGAAGAATTAAAAGCAAGGCTTGTAGAGCGCGGCACAGAAGACGAGCACTCTATTGAACGGCGTACAGAAGTAGCAAAAGATGAAATGCGATGCATTTCGTATTATGATTATGTAGTTGTCAATAGCTCAATAGGTCAGGCTGTTAAAGGTATTGAAGCGATTATTCACGCTGAAAAAAGCCGTGTAAAAAGAAGCAGCGACCTTATAACACTCTTATTGGAAGGATGTGACAATATATGCTAAACTACCCGGGGGTAAACGAACTGGTCGACAAAGCGGGAACCCGCTATATGTTAGTTATGGCAGTAGCCCGACGCGCTCGCCAGCTCTTAAACAACCCCGATAAATTAGGCGACAATAACCCCGTTACCTTCGCAGTCAATGAACTGCACGAAGGCAAGATTTCAATTGAATACCCAGATGAATACAAACCACGCTGACATGAAAAAGACAGCTTGTGTTGTACTTGGGGTTACTGGGTCTATAGCTGCGTACAAAGCGGCTGACCTTGTCAGTACGCTTATTAAGCGCGGCATAGATGTGCGTACTATACTTACAGCAAGCGGTGCACAGTTCATAACTCCTCTGACTCTTAAAACACTCTCTCGCGCCCCTGTTGCACTTGAGCAGTTTGCTCATTCATCTTCTACCGATGTTGAACATATTGAACTTGCAAAACAGGCAGACGTTTTATTAATTGCACCTGCTACAGCAAATTTTATTGGCAAGGCCGCAAACGGTATTGCCGATGACTTACTGTTATCAACTTTTCTTGCCGTTACCTCGCCTATTTTGATTGCACCTGCAATGAACTCAAAGATGCTCACAAACCCGGTAGTGCAGCGAAATATTTCAGTTCTTCGAGGACGAGGCTGTGAGTTCATTGAACCTGAAGAAGGTCTCTTAGCATGCGGAGATATCGGTCGTGGCAGACTGGCACCAATTGAAATGATAGTTCGTTCAGTTATGAATGTGCTTTCACTAAAACAAGATTTATTAGGAAAGCGAATTCTTGTTACTGCTGGACCAACCAGAGAAGCCATAGACCCAGTCCGTTTTATATCCAATCGAAGCAGCGGGAAAATGGGGTTTGCAATAGCCAAAGCAGCAGCAAAACGTGGTGCAAGGGTAACTCTTATAGCAGGCCCAGTGCATTTAGAGACTCCTACAGGAGTCGAACGGATAAATATCGTTTCCTGCGAACAAATGCGAAACGCAGTTGAAGCCGAATTTAATAACTCTGATGCGCTGATTATGGCAGCTGCTCCTGCAGACTACAAAGTAGAAGCAGTTTCAAACCAAAAGCTAAAAAAACAAAACAGCAGCTTTTCAATGACTATGCTGCCTACAACCGATATTCTAAAGTCTTTAGCCTGCTGCAAAAAGCACCAGGTCATAATGGGGTTTGCAGCAGAAACAGAATTCCTTGAACAAAATGCAAAGGCAAAGCTTTTAAATAAGAATTTGGACTTTATTGCTGCAAATGATGTAAGCGCAAAAAACACAGGCTTCGAGGTTGATACAAATCAGGTAACATTGTTTGATAAGGCAGGCAATGCAACAAAAAGCGGGCTCATGAATAAAAAAGAACTTGCGAACTGGCTGCTTAATTTCCTGCTTGATGAACTAAATAAATAACCCAGCTTCAACAAAGACCAGTATAATGCGGGCGGAGCAATGCCGAAACTCCGCTCGCCTTTTTAGGAGGTGGTTAAAACATGTTTGCACAAGTTGCTGTAGATATAGCGCATTCTAAAATAGACCGCCTTTTTACATACACTGTACCTGATGCAATGCAATTAGAACCTGGGAACCATGTCCTTGTGCCATTTGGAAGGGGCAACAAACTGGCTGAAGGGTTTGTACTAATGCTTAGCACTGCTCCTGCTGATCCGGATATTAAGCTAAAGTCAGTTTTCAAGCTTCTTGAGCCCTACCCCATTTTTACAAAAGAGCAGCTTTCGCTTGCATACTGGATGCGCGAAACCTATCGCTGTTTGCTTGTTGATGCTTTAAGACTTATGATACCCGCACAATTAAGAGGCGGGCGTATCAAAGAAAAAACACAATATATAGTCCGGCTTGCAGAAGATGCAGATTTTGCTGCTATCCATGCTTCGATGATGAACAAAGACGGTTCGCTAAAAGCACCTCGCCAGGCTGAAATATTAGAAATGCTTCAGAAGACAGGTGCGCCCATCGCATACAATGAAGTTTTAAAGTTCCTGCCCGGTTCTTCAAATGCACTAAATGCGCTTATAACTAAAGGATTTATTATACGTGAGGAATTCACAATCTTTCGCACTCCTGCAGGAATTTTAAAACAAGAAAACACAACTGTTGACTTAACCGCTTCTCAAGAAAATACGATTGGAACTATTTGTTTCGGTATGAAGACAGAGAGAGGAACCTTTTTAATCCATGGAGTTACAGGGAGCGGAAAAACCGAAGTATATATGCATTGTATTAACAGCTGCATAGAAAACGGACAGCACGCCATAGTGCTTGTTCCCGAAATCTCGTTAACTCCTCAAACAATGGGTCTCTTTCGAGCTAGGTTTGGCAATAAGGTCGCACTGCTTCACAGCAGGCTTTCTGCCGGCGAACGCTTTGACGAATGGCGTAAAATTCGCCTCGGTCTAGTTCAAGTTGCTGTTGGTGCACGCAGCGTAGTTTTTGCTCCGTTTGATAAGCTCGGGCTTATTGTTGTTGATGAAGAACACGAACAGAGCTACCAAAGCGAAACCTCCCCGCGCTATCACGCAATTGAAGTTGCGCGTAAGCGCTGTTTAATTAGTAAGGCAACTCTTATACTTGGAAGCGCGACTCCGTCCATAACAAGTTATTATAGAGCTAAAACAGGCCGTTACACTTTGCTTGAACTGCCGGAACGGGTAAACCTGCGTCCAATGCCAAAATTTAAAATTGTGGATATGAGGGAAGAATATCTTTGCGGAAACACAGGCATTTTTAGCAATATGCTCCTTGATGAGCTCGATGCCTGCCTAAAAGCTGGTAAACAAGCAATTCTATTTTTAAATCGCAGAGGCTATTCAACCTTCATTTCTTGCCGCAGTTGTGGCTATGTGTTCCAATGTAAAAACTGTGATATCTCTATGACCTACCACAGAACTGAAAACCGCGTTAAATGCCATTATTGTGGTTTGACGGAGACTGTGCCTGAATTGTGCCCTAATTGCGGGCGCAAATTTATAAAGTATTCCGGTATCGGTACCCAGCAAGTTCATGAGCAAATGAACTATCGCTTCCCAAAAGCAGCAGCGCTGCGGATGGATTTTGACAGCACACGTTCAAAAGACGCTCACGAGAAAATTCTGTCCGCGTTTGCCCGAAAAGAAGCGCAAGTGCTGATTGGGACGCAAATGGTTGCAAAAGGGCTCGATTTCCCCGATGTAACACTCGTCGGTGTGATTGATGCAGATAAGAGTATGTATTTGCCTGATTATCGAAGCGCTGAGCGCACATTCCAGCTTTTAACACAAGTAGCAGGCCGCGCAGGAAGAGACGAAATACCAGGTGTAGTAGTAGTGCAAACTAATAGCCCTTTGCATCCCAGTATCCGTTTTGCTCGAACACATGATTATAAAGGCTTCTTTACTTATGAGCTCGCACAGAGGCGCGCTGCGCTTTTCCCTCCATTTTCATTATTCATACGTGTTCTTTTAACCGGAAAAGAGGAAAGTCAACTATATTCAGAAGCATTGCATATTGGGAGGGAACTTGAAAAGGCTGCGCTTATAGCGCTTGGAAGCGGCAACAATAAAGATTTGATCTACCTTTGCGCTTCACCATCGCCAATTAAGAAAAGACAAGGTGATTATCGGTACCAGGTTTTAATTAAACTCCTGCGAACTGAACGGACAGCCCAAGTACTGAACGCTATTTATGATTGTATTGACGAAAATTCAAAAGAACGCTATTTTACAGTTGAAATCAACCCAAATGACCTGTTTTAAACATAGCTCTGCAGTTTCCATTTTATAATTTAGTGTATTATAATAATAGCTGACTTACTTTGGAAGAGGAATTCGAAAAACATGGCAATTAGAAGGATTGTTACAGACAATGATGCAGCCCTATATAAGGTTGCAAGGCATGTAGAACACATAGACAACCGCATAAACACGCTGATTGATGATTTGCTTGAAACCATGTATGATGCAAATGGCGTTGGTCTCGCTGCTCCTCAAGTTGGAATTTTGCGAAGAGTCGCAGTGATTGACTGTGGAGAAGGGCCTGTAATACTCATTAACCCTGAAATAATTCATACAGAAGGCGAACAGGGCTGCATGGAAGCTTGTCTTTCTTTCCCCGGCAAAAACGGTTATGTAGTTAGGCCAAGCCGTGTTATTGTTCGGGCGCAGAACCGTGACGGTGAGGTTCAGGAATATGACGCAACAGGCTTGTTTGCGCGTGCTGTTTTGCATGAAACAGACCATTTAGAAGGAAGAGTATTTCTTGAACTCATTACAGAGCCGCCCGAGGGCTATACTGAAGATGAGGAACAAGAAACGGAGAAAGCTGTAATAGAATGAGGATTGCATTTCTTGGAACGCCTGACTTTGCCCTGCCCTCACTAAAAATGCTTAAAGATGAGGGTCATGCTTTATGCGTTTTTACTCAACCGGACAAGCCAAAAGGGCGAAATTCCACTCCAGCCCCACCCCCTGTTAAGCGCTTTGCCCAAGAAAACTGCATAACTGTTTATCAGCCCCAGAACATCCGCAATTATGAAGGCTTAGCAATGCTTAAGGATTTCTCACCTGAGCTTATGATTAGTGTTGCTTATGGTCAGCTTCTAAGCGAGGAAAATCTTTTAGTCCCCAAATTTGGGTGCATAAATGTACATGGCTCACTACTGCCAAAATACAGAGGCGCTGCGCCTATTCAATGGGCGATAATTAACGGCGAACGATATACAGGCATAACAACGATGCAAACCGAACTTGGGCTTGATACAGGACCTATCCTGCTTTCAAAAGAACTCGAAATCCTGCCCGAAGAAACTGCAGGCGGACTTTATGTACGCATGGCCGACTTAGGGTCTAATGTGCTCAAGGATACGCTTGCGCTTCTTTACAAAGGACAGCTTAACCCCATACCGCAAGATGAATGTAAAGCAACAAAATGTCAGCCGTTAAAAAAAGAAGATGGAAGGCTTGATTTTCAAAAAACAGCTCAAGAGCTGCACAACCTCATTCGCGGTGTAAATCCCTGGCCAGGCGCCTATGCTTTCCATAATTATTCGCAAATAAAGATTTGGCGCTCACGCTTGACAGGGCGTGTTACCCCGAAAGATGTTATACCCGGGCATTGCTATGGCGATGCAAAGTGCGGTTTGTTTATAGCCTGCAAAGATGAGCTGCTTGAAATTTTAGAAATTCAGATACCAGGTTGCCGAAGAATGGAAGCCCGTTCTTGCCTATGTGGCAGGCAGCTGGATGGAGAACGTTTTCTATGAGTACTAACCGGCGAGCGCTTGAGGCTCTGCTCGATATCACTGAAAGAAGCGCGTATGCCAACCTTCGGCTAAAACAAGCGCAGCGTGGGCTAACTTCGATACAGGCAAAATGGGTTAGCGCTCTAGTGTATGAAACGCTTGATCATTTGCTTTTTATTGATTATCTGCTCTTGCACTATGCAAGAAATCTAAAAAACCCTGTTATCCGCGGGATTCTTAGGATAGGTGTGTGTCAACTCCTTTTTATGCGCAAAAGACCTGAAACAGCGGTGGATTCGTGTGTTCGCCTAGCAAAGGAAACAGGCAAAGAAGCATTGTCAGGTTATGTAAATGCAGTATTGCGTTCAATTGAACGAAATAAAGAATATATACCTAAATTGCCTGAAGATATAGCTGAGCATCTATCCATTAAATACAGCTGGCCGCTTTGGATTGTTGGCGAGTGGCTAGCACGTTTTGGCGCTGAACGAACTGAAGAATTGCTTAAAACGCCAAAGCAGCAAATAACACTTCGCCCACAGCCGCCGTATACTGTGGAGGAATTAAAGAATGAATTGCTAAATAGAAAGATACCGTTCATCAGCGGGATTTGGGAAACTGGATGCCTTAAAATATCATCAGGCTTAGATTTTGAAAATGAGCCGCTTTTTAAAAAAGGTCTGATAACAATTCAAAGTGAAAGCGCAATGCTCGCATGCCGTGTTTGCGGGGTTCAGCCCGGCATGAAGGTGCTTGATGCCTGTGCAGCGCCTGGGGGAAAAAGCGCGTATTTATTTGCGTTATGCAATGAAATAGCGCTCACCTCATGGGAATTGCACCCGCATAGAAAGCTACTTCTAGATAAAACTTTAGAGAGGCTGAATGTCAAAGCAAGCACTTTACTGCTGGATGCGGCAGTTCCAGTTGAAGCGTATAACAGCGCTTTTGATGCAGTACTGCTTGATATGCCCTGCTCCGGTCTTGGAGTGGCAGCCAGCAAGCCCGACATAAGATATTCAAAATCGCCTGAAGCAATAGATGCTCTTGTAAAGATTCAGAGCAGTATCCTAAACACATGCGCAAACTACGTCAGACCAGGCGGCGCACTGGTTTACATTACTTGCACAATCTCTCTTAGAGAAAACGAAAACCAAATCGAAGCGTTTCTCAAGAGAAGAGCTGATTACTCACTCGATAGCCTTGAAAAGTTCCTGCCAATTGAATTGCTAGGAGAAAACCATGGCATGGTGCAGCTAATGCCTACAAACAGCGGAATGGAAGGGTTCTTTATTGCTCGCTTGTTGCGTGGAGTAGCCTTATGAGCTATCTTATGGATATGGATATACCCGAGCTTGAGCGCCTTTTAAAAAACATGGACGAGCCTTCTTTTAGAGCAAAGCAAGTCTATTCATGGCTGCAGCGTGGTGCAACCATAGATGAAATGAGCGATATACCTAAAAATCTCAGGGCAGAATTAAATAAGCTGCCACTTGGCAGCGTTAAAATATTCAAGGAATTTAAATCAAGCAAGACTGATGCAGTTAAATACCTCTTTTTACTTGAAGATGGTGAATTTGTTGAAGGGGTGTTGATGAGGTATCGCCACGGTTATACAATGTGCCTTTCAACCCAAATTGGCTGCAGGATGGGCTGTGCTTTTTGCGCATCTACCCTTAATGGTTTGGTGCGCAACCTTCGACCGGGCGAACTGCTCGGCCAAATTGCAGCAGCTGAACGAAACAACAGAGTTTCAGAAAATCAACGTGTACTTTCGAATATTGTGCTTATGGGAAGCGGTGAACCTCTTGATAACTATGAAAATATTATAGCGTTTTTAAAGAGAGTTACTTCACCGGACGGGTTGGGCATTAGCCCCCGCAATATTTCTCTTTCCACTTGTGGTCTTGTTCCTAAAATATATCGTCTTATGGAAGAGTCCCTGCCTGTAACGCTTTGCATCTCTCTCCATGCTCACAATGATGCGCTCCGAAGTCAGCTTGTGCCCGTTAATCGGCAGTATCCAATACCTATGGTGCTTAATGCAGTAAAGGCTTATATTAAAAAGACAGGACGCAGAGCAATAATTGAGTATGCGCTAATTGATAAACTTAACGATGGGCCAGCCGATGCTGCTTCGCTGGCAAAACTTCTAAAGGGCATCAACTGTCATATTAATCTCATCCCGCTAAACAATGTACCTGAGCGCAACCTAAAGGGCTCATCGCGCAAAAGAGCAATGGAGTTCGCCTCATGGCTTGCGGCGGAAAAAACCTCGGCAACAGTACGCCGCAGTTTAGGTACAGACATAGAAGGCGCATGCGGTCAACTTAGGCAGCGCCATCTGGATGAAAACGGAGGTTGACGCTTGTCATTTTCACGGACTACTAAAGAGGAACTCACCCGCATACAGCTGCGCGGTGAAAGAATACGGCAGGCACAGCTATTTGGTCTGCTCCATTCAGCATGCTGTTTGCAAAAGGATTGTATGTATGCTATAAGTTTTGTTACGGAAACTCATGCAGTTGCCTGCTCCATTGCTTCGCTTTCAGAATCTCTCTACGGCACAGATGCCGAATTATCTTTGCATTCGACCGCGCAGAAACGCTCACCTTATACAGAAGTTAAGCTAACAGGCAGCAGAGTTAAAGAATTGATTTTGCACGCAGTGCTGCTTAATACAAATGAGGTCTCCCCTCAACAGGCTTTGTTCGAAAAGCTTAGAACAAAAGAGGAACACCGTGCTTTTTTAAGAGGGGTTTTTCTAAGCTCCGGGTCATGTTCTAACCCGAAGCGCACTTATCACCTTGAAATTGTTTGCAAAAGCGAAGCCTTTGCTTTAGCATTATGTAAAATGATGGCCGCCCACTGCTGCGAAGCAAAAACGGTTCCACGTAAGGATAGAGTTGTGGTATACTTAAAAGAAGGCGATAAAATTGCCGCGCTCCTTGCCTTCCTTGGGGCCTGCTCAGCTACACTTGCTTTTGAGGATGCACGAGCAGAACGCGAACTTAGAAACTATATTAACCGTACAAGCAACTGCGAAACCGCGAACATAGGTAAGACTGTTTATGCCGCTGGCGAGCAGCTTGATGCAATAAATAGGATACTTAAGCATAGTAATTATACCAAGCTATCACCTGTATTACGAGAAACGGTTGAATTACGGCTTAATTATCCCCAGGCTAGCCTGCAAGAACTTGCAAGCATAGCCGGAGTTGGAAAATCCGGAATGAACCACAGGCTCCAGAGGTTAATCCGCCTTTCAAGAGAACTAACCTAACGCCTTAAAAAGGCAGTTAATATTTATGAATAGGGGGCGTTAAGATGATACATAAGGTGCTGATTATACAAAACAAAGAAGGTTTGCGTGCGCGTCCTGCAGCTCAATTTGTTCAACTTGCAAGCGGGTTCACCTCCCAAATGCTTATAGAAAAAGGCAATAAAAAAGTAAACGCAAAATCAATCATGGGTGTACTTTCGTTAGGGGTAGGGCAAGGCGACAGCATCCATCTCTTTGTTAATGGGCCGGACGAAGACGTTGCCATGAGTGCAATGGTTGAACTTACCCGCAAAGGTTAGCCCATGGCATTTACTCATCTTCATGTACACACGCAGTTTAGCCTGCTCGACGGTGCGGCACGCATTGGTGAACTCATTGCCTGTGCAAAATCACACGGGATGGATGCACTTGCAATCACAGACCATGGTGTGCTTTATGGTGTAATAGAATTTTACAAATCATGTGTAAGTGAAGGTATTAAACCAATCATTGGCATGGAAGCATATGTCGCGCCCCGTTCTATGGAAGATAGGGAGGGCGGTAAAGACCGCGAATATGCGCACCTGATTCTATTGTGCAAGAACCAGGCCGGCTATAAAAATCTAATGAGACTCTCGACAGAAGCATTTCTTCACGGATTCTATTATAAACCGCGTATAGATTACAAGCTGCTCGAAGAATGCAGTGAAGGCTTAATATGCCTTTCAGCCTGCCTTGCCGGAGATATACCGCAATTACTCTTGCGGGGTGATTATGCGGGCGCAAAAGCCTTAGCGCAAAAACTGAAAGATGTTTTCAAAGATGACTTTTATATTGAGCTGCAAAATCATGGCCTTGATGAACAGCAGGCAGTCTTGCCGCAGCTTGCAAAGTTAGCAAAGGAAACGGGTACTAAACTTGTCGCAACAAATGATGTTCATTATGTCTTCAAAGAAGATGCCCCCGTTCAGGATGTGCTGCTTTGTGTTCAAACAAACTCATTTGTAGATGAACAAAACCGAATGCGGATGGATTCTGATGAGTTTTATTTAAAAAGCGAAGAAGAAATGCGAAGCGCGCTTAATGAGTATCCTGAAGCGATTGATAATACACAAGAGATTGCAGAAAAGTGCCGGCTCGAATTCAAAAATGAGGAAAAACACCTTCCAGGTTTTACTGCTCCAAACGGGATAAAAAACTCTGCATATCTTAGAAAGCTCTGTTTCGAAGGTTTTAAAGAAAAGATGCCTAATGCAGATGCTTCCAATGCTGAAAGGTTGGAATACGAGCTTTCTGTTATTGAGAACATGGGTTTCGTCGATTATTTTTTAATAGTATGGGATTTTATAGATTTTGCCAAGCGCAATGGTATTATCGTTGGGCCAGGACGTGGGAGCGGAGCCGGGAGCCTCGCGGCTTACTGTTTGAATATCACAGATGTTGACCCGATAAAAAATGATTTAATATTTGAACGTTTTCTTAACCCTGAGCGTATTTCAATGCCTGATTTTGATATTGATTTCTGTTATGAAAGACGACAGGAAGTAATTGATTATGTTGTGCAGAAATATGGCGAAAACCATGTAGCGCAAATCATTACATTCGGGACAATGGCTGCTCGGGCTGCTGTTCGTGATGTGGGGCGAGCTTTACATATGCCCTATGGCGATGTTGATAAAATCGCGAAAATGGTACCGGCTGAACCAAACATGACTTTGGAGCGCGCCTTAACTATTTCACCCGAACTGAGTTTAGCTTATAGTAGCTCAAGTAATATTAAGACACTTATAGATTTCTCCAAAAGACTTGAAGGACAACCCCGCCATGCATCCACGCATGCAGCAGGTGTCGTTATATCTAAACATCCCATTATGGAAGTAGTACCGCTGCAAAAGAACGACGAATCAGTCACAACCCAGTTTCCGATGGGTACGCTTGAAGAGTTGGGTCTTTTAAAGATGGATTTTTTAGGTTTGCGTACTCTCACTGTAATACGTGATACATTAGATTTTATTGGCAGAAGCGGCAAGGAAGTGCCAAAGCTTGATACAATGGAATACAATGACCCCGAAGTCTATGCCATGATTTCAAGGGGGGATACTGACGGAGTCTTTCAGCTTGAAAGTGCTGGCATGAGGCAGTTTCTAATGCAGCTTAAACCAGACAGCTTTGAAGATATTATTGCAGGGATTTCTTTGTTCCGCCCTGGTCCTATGGCTCAAATACCCAGGTATGTAAGCGCTAAGAATGGCATGGAGCCTGTTACTTATTTGCACGAAAAGCTCCAGCCAATTCTAAAAAATACATACGGCTGCATCGTGTATCAGGAACAAGTCATGCAGATAGTTAGGGACCTTGGCGGCTATTCGCTCGCTAGGAGTGACCTTGTTCGCCGTGCAATGAGTAAAAAGAAGCACGAAGTTATGGCTAAAGAACGCCAAAACTTTATTGAAGGAAATGAAGAAGAGGGAATACCGGGCGCCATTAAAAACGGTGTCTCTAAACACGATGCTAACAAGATATTCGATGAAATGATGGATTTCGCTTCATACGCGTTTAACAAATCCCATGCCGCCAGCTACGCTGTTCTAGCCTACAGGACAGCCTTTCTTAAGCTCTACTACAAGGCAGAGTTTATGGCAGCACTTTTGAACAGTTACCTTGGCAATGCTGATGAAGTTGCAAAATATATCTATGCAGCGCGTAATATGGGGCTTAAAGTGCTCCCTCCGGATGTGAACAAGAGCAGCGTTCGCTTTACTGTTGAAAAGGGAGCAATCCGCTTTGGACTCTGTGCAGTAAGGAACGTTGGCGAAACTGTTATGCAAAATGTGGTTTCAGAACGAACACAAGCAGGCTCTTTTAAGGATTTCTTTGATTTTACAAATCGGACTGAAGGGATAAATAAACGTGCTCTTGAGAACCTTATTTATGCAGGCGGCTTCGACAGTATGGGCTGCAACCGTGCACAACTAATAGAAGTATACGAGCGGGCGCTCGAAGAAGCAGCTCAGGCGCGCAGAATTCGCGACCAAGGCCAAATCTCGCTTTTTGATTTAGGAGGCAAAGTAAATTCTGCAATGCAAAATGCCTGCGTCCGCCTTGAGCAAACTAAGGAGTTTCCCCGTCAAAGGCTGCTCGAAAAAGAGCGTGAGGCAATTGGCGTTTATATAAGCGGCCACCCTCTTGATGATTATGCTTCGACTTTATTTACATTGGAATATACAGTATCGCAGCTGCAGGAAGCAGATGGCTCTGAGGCTCCCTATGATAACGCACGCGTACAAACAGGAGGACTCCTGTCAAGCATAGAGCGCAAGCCTACCCGCAACGGGAACAATATGGTTGGTTATGCTGTTTTAGAGGGTATATCAGGCTCTATTGAGCTGCTTTTATTTAAAAACACATTGGATGCTGTCTCCGATTTATTCACATCGGGGCGTGCGGTGCTGGTCAACGGGAGACTAAGCCTTAAGGAAGGCGCAAAAAACAGCATTATTGTAAGCAATATTTCAACGCTAAAGAATATCAAGCCTACATTATATATGCGCTTTGATGCGCTTACCCCAGAAAAAGTTAAAGAAATAGTCGAACTCCTCTCCGGCTATCCAGGCAATGTACCTGTTATGGTATATGATGCTTCGACAGGGGAACAGCGGCTTTCCCCAAAAGAACTTAATGTAAACCTTAGCGATGCCTTTTTAACTAAAGCACGTGCGTTAGCAGGCAAAGAAAACATAAGAATATCGGCAAAATAAATCCTTCGGACATTAAGGTATTCAAAGGGCATGACCTTTGATATAAACTTAACCTTGTTGCCGATTGCATCCTGTGATAAAATTAGCTGAAAAGCTTGGCGAACCAATTTCTCAGGCATCAAAGTTCAGGTATTCTTATGTTGAAACTTGGGAGGAAACAATCTTATGATTATGGCAGGTGACTTTCGCAAAGGCGTTACTGTAGAGATAGATGGGCAGGTTTGGTCCATATCAGATTTTCAGCATGTTAAACCAGGCAAAGGAGCTGCTTTTGTTCGGACTCGCCTTAAAAATGTAATGACAGGAGCTGTACTCGAGCGCACGTTCAGCCCAACTGATAAGTATCCCAAAGCGCATATCGAAACAAAAGAAATGCAATACCTCTACTCTGACGGAGCGCTTTATTATTTTATGGATATTGAAACATACGAGCAGCTTCCGTTAAACCACGACCAGGTTGAAGATGCAATAAATTTTATAGTAGAGAATGAAAATGTAAAGGTGCGCTTTTTCAGAGGCACCCCCTTTTCTGTCGAAGCCCCTAATTTTGTCGAGTTAACTATAACTGAAACAGAGCCTGGATTTAAGGGAGATACGGCTACAGGGACAACAAAGCCAGCCATTTTAGAAACAGGTTATAAGCTGAATGTCCCCCTGTTTGTAAACGAGGGTGACAGAGTCCGAGTTGATACCCGAACAGGCGAATATATGGAGCGCATATAAGACAAACTAAAACCGACTTGAAATTAATGGAGGTGCATGTCAATGAGCTTTGTTAAAGAAAAGGTATCATATCTTAAGGGTCTAAGCGATGGTTTAAACATCCCGGATGAAACTTCACGCAAGCTTTATTCAGCAATAATTGATACGCTTGAGGCCATTTCAGAAGCACTTGATGAAACTGAGGCGGACATAGTCGAAATCGATGAGAGTATTTCTGATATATACGATGCCTTGGACGAAATCGAAGATGAAATCTATGGCGGTCCCCTGGATGATGAAGACGAGGATGAACTCGATGAGGATGACTTCTTTGAGCTTCAATGCCCGCATTGCGGCGATACTATATACTATGATCAGGACATGCTCTCTTGTAAGGACGAAATAATATGCCCTTCTTGCAGCGGTAAAGTTGTGCCTGCCGTTGATGAGGACGATTAAGCAGCACATTTGCGTTGATTCAAAATGTTTTTGGAATAATGGTACCTCCGGCTAAGTCCGGGGGTATTTAATTATGGCTTCAGCCAGTTGAGGCCGCGAAGCGGACGAAACAATAAACCACCCGCTA